>JAYVXN010000025.1:0-8993 GCA_043785085.1 Bdellovibrionales bacterium
GCACGCTGACCGCGTATTCCTTTGGCGATGATGTCAGCCAGCTTGGCGAGTATGCATGGTACTCAGATAATTCTGGCAAGCAAACCCACGATGTAGCGACCAAGAAGGCAAATCCTTGGGGCCTTCATGATGTTCATGGGAACGTCTGGGAATGGATGCAGGATTGGTATAGCGGCAATCGTTCAACAGCACCGCAGACTGATCCAGTCGGCCCTTCATCGGGATCTTTCCGTTTGGGCCGTGGCGGTAGCTTGTTCGCTGGTCCGCGGGGTTTGCGCTCCGCCGTTCGGGGTTTCAGCGTTCCCAGCGGTCGCGCCGTTAGTCTTGGCGCACGCCTAGTGAGGTCAGCCAAGTAGGACCCGAATTGTACCGACGTGATTTGAAATGACTGGGACAATATGCTTCAAATTTGTTCGACTAGTTCAAGGTTAGGCTCGAGTAGGAACAAACAAAGATCTAGATTTTGAGTTTCTTGAAGTCTCAACCATTCCAATCAATAGCCGATAAGTAAACTGTCTGCCGAACGCAGGCTACATACGGATTGGTAAATTATGACTTCCTCTGTAAAAAAAAAAATGAGTGGAAAAGTTGCTCTTATCACCGGAGCTGGACGCGGAATCGGCAGAGCTTTCGCCTTGGCCGCAGCCAAGGAGGGAGCATCGATAGCTTTGGTCGCAAGAACAAAGTCTGAGATTGAACAAGTATGTGAAGAAATTCAACAACTCGGCAGTCGCGCTATTGCTATTCCCACTGACGTTTGCCGTGATGAAGAGATCGAGAACTGCGTCAAAGAAACATTAGAAAAATTTGGCAAGGTCGATATTCTCATCAATAATGCCGGTGGGAACGATCTCGGTTCGATCGTTGATCAGGACCCCAAAATTTGGTGGAACAACATCCTTTTAAGTATTCGTGCACCCTATTTATTTTCCCGTGCACTTGCTCCGCAAATGCTCAATCGCGGCTGGGGAAGAATAATAAATGTTTCATCCGTCTTGGGAAAAAGAGGTGCCATCAATTCGAGCGCTTACTGTTCTGGGAAGCACGCGTTGATCGGACTGACTCGGGCCCTCGCATGTGAATTTGCCAAGAGCGGGGTCACCGTGAATGCGATCTGTCCAGGCTATATTGATACAGCGCTAACGCAGCGCACCTTCAAAGAACGTGCGGAAATCACCGGCACTACTTTCGATGAAGTTCAGAAGACGATGCTCAATATGATTCCGATCGGAAAGGCCATGAAACCCGATGACCTAGTACCGGCATTCTTATTTCTGGTATCTGAGGAAGCTTCATTTACAACGGGAGATTCTATCAACGTTTCCGGTGGTTGGATCATGCACTAATGTCTGGGCGTTACCGCTATTTTTGAATCTACTTAGAGGGCATCTTTAAGAGATTGATACCGTCTTTTCACAAGCCTCATTTCTTAGCTTTTACGCCCGGGAATCAAAATTTGATTCTCGAATTGGAGCGCCGTCGGAAACGTTTTTTATGAGGCAACTCGCCCGTTCCAATAGCCCCTAAAGATTATATTCTTACGAACCGATAAAGATTTGAATAAAAGAGCGCGCATGGCGGTCGTATCAAATTCGAGTTGGTTTAGACCGCGAAACCCAATCTGGGTTGGAAGTTTTAAGAAAGGACTTTGTAAATGACTGCATCTCGGATCTCAACTGAAGCATGGGTACTCAATGCCGGAGATGGAACCGCCGAACCAGGACAACTGATCAAAGAGACGATTACTCTCCCAAAAATTTCAACCAAAGAAGTACTGGCCGATGTCATCTATGGCTGTTGGGAAGGGAATATGACCCATGCCATCAGTCGGAGTCCAATCGATGTCTGTCATTTAAGAAATGAACCAAAAGTCGTTTTAGGTAACGCAGGCGTAGTTCGTGTCGCAGAGGTTGGCGAACAGGTCACTTCGCTTAAACCAGGCGATTATGCATTCTTATTCTGCAATGGTGTGCCCGATCAATACGGTTATCCTGTGAAAATTTTTGGTTATGATGCGCCCAAAACAGTTGGCCTTCTTGCCAAGCAAACCACGTTGAAAGAATATCAATTGATCAAGATCTCCGAAAATTCCCGCTTTAAACTTGAACAGTGGGCGGCATTTTCTCTCCGTTACCCTACGGCCTGGGCAAATTGGAAACTCGCCTTCGCATGCTGGCGAGGGCAAATGACAGAGGAAGACTGTCTGTCTCCTTATGTTTGGGGATGGGGTGGCGGTGTCTCCATCGCTGAGCTTTCGCTTGCGAAATTAGATGGCGCAAAGGTTTCAATGCTGACGTCCGACGAGAAACGCTTTAAATACATTGAAAGTCTCGGGATCACCCCTATCGATCGACGCGCATTCGGTCAACTTGCCTTCGACCCCGACAACTACAAGGCAGACAAGGCTTACAAGGCAAGTTACGACCAGCAGGAAAAAGCGTTCCTAGATGCCGTTCACGAGAAAACCGACGGCCTAGGAGTCGCGATTTTCATTGATCACATCGGCGGACCTGTCACGCGAGCCACTCTGAAGGCTCTTGCACGCCAAGGAGTGATCACAACCGCAGGTTGGAAACACGGCATGAAGATGACATCCATGCGCGCAATTGAATGTATTTCACGACATATTCACGTTCACACGCATTATGCTCGCTACGCACAAGGCGTCGAAGCCGCACGTTTCGCAGAACAGACGGGCTGGATGCCGGCCGTTGAACCAGTCAGCTGCAAATGGGATGATATACCCCAACTCGCCAAAGAGTACTCGCTTGGAATGCCAAGCTATTTCCCCATCTACCAAGTAAATCCTGAGGCGGGTTCCCACTATGGTCGTTCCAAGCACGCGGCTTAAACCAATCGTAGGCTGCGTCCGTCAAGATGAGCAAGTACCGCTGCCTGCCAAGCAACAATCGGAGAGAATGTCCTTTGCAATGGCAAAACACTCTGGCCCTCAAGAAAAATCTTCAAAAACCGAGAAGACTAAGGATTGAAAAGTCAGCAAGAAACGCAAGGCCTCCAATTCGAAACATCTTATGCCAAACCCGCGCCTGCAATGCTGAAATTACTTTAATCGAGGAGTAAAACATGTCGATTAAACACGAACAGCCATTATGGAGAACCTTCGGTTATCTTCAAAAAGCAAAAAAATCGAATGAGGATATTCTCAAGCTAAATAAAGATCAGGTTTTGAATTTGCTTCACCAATATGGGGCAATACTCTTTCGCGGCTACAGTGCCGATCTCGAGGCATTTCGAAAGTTCTCAGATCAATTTTCTAGCAGGTTCTTGGTCTGGGGAAATGAGAAATTCAGACCGACCCTCTCCGAAGACAAGACAGTTGCCGGGGTAACGGTGGGTGAAGACGAACTCCCCCTTCATGGGGAATTGTATCATTCTAACTCAAAATATCGCCCAGACTATCTGTGGCTTTACTGTAAAGTACCTTCCTCGATCGGCGGAGCCACTACGCTCTGTGATGGTGTACAGTTTTTGGAAAATCTTGATCCCGCGATTCGCCGTAAATTTGAGTCCACAAAAATCCGATATCGCCACTTCTCTCCTCCAGATGGATGGCGTGAAAAATACCGAACGGATAAGATCGATGAGGCACTTCAAATTATGAGTTCCCTTGATGGCGTCTCAATAATAAAGGTGCATGATGCTCAAATTATTGAGATGACATATACTACTTCGGCGATTTTCGAAAACATCCGACTTGGAAAAAAAGTTTTTATAAATAATATTGAAATTATAAATCAAAATACTGAAAAAACCAGGTCCATCACCGAATTTGCTGACGGTGAGCCAATTACAGATGAAATGCTTCACAAAATCCATGAAGTTGGCGAGCAACTGACTGTAGAGATCGACTGGCATCCCAATGATATTGTAATGGTCGACAATCAGTGGATTCTCCATGGACGCAGAAAATTCCGTGGCGAAAGGCAAATGGCTACCAGATTTGGTGTTGCCGCATAGTTGATGGGTTTTGAGCATTTTTTAGCCGATTTTTTAAAAACTTAGTTTAAAGGATTCAAAACAGCCGCCGATAAGAAAAGTACCCACGGAGGAGAAACACTTATGACCATCGAGAGCGGTTTGCCAGGTCACCTCGTGCGATAACCAGAATTAAAATCTTGATGATCAAGAAAGGACGTAAATGAAGACAACTCACGATTTCGACAAAACTGGGTTCATGGAAGTACCAAACTTCCTTTCAAAATCTGAAATTTCAATGCTAATGGATGAATATAAAAAAGGTAGCCAAAAGAGCCAGACGGCTCGTTTTGATGCCGTAATAATGCTGTCTAAGGAATGCCAGAAGTTTTTTGAACCGAAGCTCCTCGAACTTGCCAACAGCATCGGGAGCAAGAACCTCAAAGTGGATATGATAAGCCAATCTTTTTTTGTTGAAAGCCGGTTTTATATTGAGAGTGCATTCCATACCGATCTGACATATTACGCAGAGCAGGATCACATAAATAATTTAAATTTTTGGATCCCATTGCAGAAGCCTGACAGAAATAAAACCGGTGTACGAATCATTCCGCTAGATCGCCTCGCCCAGGCCGATCCAGAACTGGCGCGCGAGACAAAGGGTCGAGGCGCATTTATCGTACTGAAAAATAAATCTACTGGTAAACTTTTCATTTATGACGGCGACAAAGGCGTAAGGCTTGAACGTGCAGGCAATTTGCTTGAGGAGATTGCCTATTCACCCGCAATCTCCGCCGGTGACCTTTTGATGTGGCGGCAAGATGTCCTGCACGCAACCCAAGACAACGATACGAATCGCGTTGCTGTAACGCTTCGTGTATGTAATAGCAAGAGCATGATTTCTCGCGCAAAACTTTTGGGGACCTCGATCGAACAATTTACTCACATTGGGATCGAACATGAAAAATATCGGCGCAAGTTTGCGGCATTTGAACTAACTGGAAAAGACGAGCTTCCCCGCGGTGAACTTGATTCGCTTCTCGCGGCGATAGAAGGAGAAGAGAATATCCGGATGACGGAGCTAAATGTTAAAAAGCTCACCGTACCTCAATTCACGGATCTAGTTTATGACCTGAAAGCAAAAAAAATATTGCGACGGGTGGCTTAAAATGAATTCTTCTGAAAACAAAAAAATGAGTGGAAAAGTTGCGCTTATCACCGGCGCAGGCCGCGGAATCGGCAGAGCCTTCGCCTTGGCCGCAGCCAAGGAAGGGGCATCGATAGCATTGGTCGCAAGAACAAAGTCTGAGATTGAACAAGTGTGTGAAGAAGTTCAGCAGCTCGGCAGTCGCGCGATTGCTATTCCCACTGACGTTTGCCGTGATGATCAGATCGAGAGCTGTGTCAAAGAAACCTTAGAAAAGTTTGGCAAGGTCGATGTTCTCGTCAACAATGCAGGCGGGAATGATCTGGGTTCGATAGTTGATCAGGACCCCAAGATTTGGTGGAACAACATTCTTTTAAGTATACGTGCACCTTATTTATTGTCCCGTGCCTTTGCTCCGCAAATGCTCAAAAATGGCTGGGGAAGAATAATAAATGTTTCCTCCGTCTTGGGAAAAAGAGGCGCCATTAATTCGAGCGCTTACTGCTCAGGGAAGGCCGGATTGATCGGACTGACTCGAGCCCTCGCATGTGAATTTGCGAAAAGTGGGATCACCGTGAATGCGATTTGCCCTGGCTATGTCGATACGGCGCTAACTCAACGCACCTTTAAAGAGCGTGCAAAAATAAATGGCACTACACCTGATGAAATCGTGAAGTGGGTGCTCGGTATGGTTCCGGTCGGAAAAGCAATGAAACCCGATGACCTAGTGCCGGCATTCTTATTTCTGGTATCGGAGGAAGCTTCGTTTACAACGGGAGATTCGATCAACGTTTCCGGTGGTTGGATCATGCACTAAATTGTACGGGGCATCGCATGGAGAGTGGCACCAATTTCTGATCTTCGTCACGCACAAAAATTTGTTTGAAGCTTAATTCCCAGCGGGTACCCACACCCATGTGTTCATAGATTCACATTAGCAGAACGTTTCAATTTGATAACTACGAGGCAGGTTACGTTGTACAAGTTCAGCTTCACGCTCTGCATAAATTTTCAGTAATGATTTTCTGTTGTTCATAAATTATATTGCTTTATTAATTCAGCACTAGACTATTCAATCACAACCACTCCTGGCTGGACCAAAACCATGCTCGCCAGAGGCGATGCGAACGATTAAATCGCAATTCCACGAAAACTATCGCCATCAGGCGCGACGGTGTTCGTTCGGAATCGCTGAATCCAATGAACGGAACTTAATACTTCTGCAATTTTGACCGATATTAATTTTGTGAATTCGTGAACGAACAGAAGCGGTGTCGGATATATGCAGATCACATCCATTTTTCTTTGCGTAATAGTCACTATGGCTCAATTGAGTCCCGTGTTCGCCGACACTGAACTGTCGAACCTAAGTGCAAAAGACGATCAAATCGAGGAAATAACTCTGACACGAGCGATTGAAATTGCAATTGATTCCGCCACTCAGATACAAAAAATCAAAAATGATGGTGAGATCACTGGCAGCCAGCTCATGCAAGCCTACGGTCAGTTTTTACCCAACCTCACGCTTTCGGGCGGACTCAATCAGACATTGGGAAATACTTATGTGACGGCCGCGGCACCTACAAAGGTGGACACAAATGATTTTGGCGGGAGTTTACAGTTGTCCAGTGCTATCAATCTTTTCAACGGACACGCTGATGAATCATCGCTGAAATCACTTGTGGAGCGAAAATCAGCCAATGAATTGACATTGAAGAGAGCCAAGCAGCAAATTGCGCTTGATGTGACTCAGATATTTCTACAAGCCATTTTTGACAGTCACCTCATAGAAATTTCAGAAGCGAATCTTAAGCTTTCGATTGAGCGACAAAAGCTACTTCGTGAACAAGCAAATGTTGGAGTTAAAGATCAAGGTGATGAATTTCTTCAAGAAGCCCTCACCAGTCAAGATGAGTCGTTTCGTCTCAGTGCAATTAACAAGGTTCAATCAGATGAATTATCTCTTATAAAGAGATTGAGGCTTGACGCTCGAAAAAAAATTCACTTGATCGAACCTAAAGTTGACGCGCAAAACAGGTCAGGTGAGCCGAAAAGTTTAGATGAATTGATTCAAACCGCTATCGCCAACCGCGCTGATCTCCAGGCCAGCGATCACTCGCTACGCGCTGCAAAATTCGACGTCCGAGCTGCGCATGCCGGTTTACTTCCAAAATTTGATTTCGGGATCGCAGCGACCAGTGTCGGACGCAATTTCACCACTCACTCTGTGAATGGTGTGAACACAGTGCCGAACCCTCAACGGTCTCTCGTCGATCAATTTGGCGATCAAGTTAATTACTCGCTTGGTATTACTTTTGTCTGGAATATTTTCGATCGGTCTCTGACTAGGACAAATGAGCAAAAGGCAAATATTAGCGTCAGAAATTTATCAATCGACAACGAGGACCTACGCAACTCAATCGTTATTGAGGCTCGTCAAGCCTATGGCGATTATCTTATTGCCAAAAGTCAGCTGGAAACCAACGAAAGAGGAGTCACAGCGGCACAGCGTGCCTACAGGGAACTCAAAGCCCGTTACGATGTCGGACTTATCAATTTTGTGAACCTTGTAGAAGCACAAACAGCCCTTTTAAAAGCTGAAACTGCGAGAGCTCAAGCGTTTTTTTCATGCGAACTGCAAAGACGGGCTCTTGCGACAACTGCTGGCACCTGGCCAGTACCTTAAGACTTCACCTTGAAATAGGTACACTTTAATTGGTTCAGCTTATATTGGAGAGCGGCGCTAAAAAGAGTAGATCAAATTTTGACGTTGTCTTACCTTGGATCTAAAACTGAAAGACAAAGAAAGTCACATCATCCTCAAGCGGAGTTCCCAAGCGAAAGCTTGCTATCTCCTTTTGCAAACCTTCAATCAAACCTTCGGTCCCGCGATTTTCTGAAGCGACTCGCGCCAGAATACGTCTAAATGAAGAGCGACTCCAGGATTCATTACTTGGATTCACTATGTCGAAGATGCCATCCGTACAAAAGAAGAGACGATCACCTGATTTCAAAGTGATTTGATTATCTTTGTAAATGATATTGGGATCACTCCCTAAGGGGGCACTTGCTTCAGCCGCTAGAAATTCCAGGTCTCGAAGGGTCAACGTCTCTTTGTCTTTTGGAATTTTTGCCACTAACTCATGTGCGGCTGAGGAATAGCGGCAGGCACCGGTATCGAGGTCAATGACAAACGCGCAAAATGTCATGAACTTTCCGCGCTTGGCCGTCGCTAAAACTGCGCGATTCAAGACGGCTAAAATCTGAGAGGGAGGCCCAGGACTGTCCATCGTGGCTACTGAGGCACAAACCGCGCTCGTTAAGAGTGCTGCTGCCACGCCGTGCCCTGTGACATCGCCAATATATAAATACAATTTGTTGTCTATAAGACGATGATACCACCAGTCCCCGCCGCATTCACTCGCAGGATTGATGACTCCGGCCAAACTAGATTTGCCGAACTGTGCAGTGGCTTCTGGAAACAACATTTCTTGGACAGTTCGCGCGGTATCGAGCTCCACCTGCATTCGTGTCTTATGAGCCGTGGCCATATTCAATTCAGTGACATCGCGCCCGAATACTGAATACAAGACAGGAGCATCCTGTCGTTTGACCTGAATTGATCTGATGCTCCACAAATAGTTAAATTTACCAGATTTTTCAACTATATCTAATTGAAAGTCTGCATCGGTCAGCTCCGAATCCAGTTGCAGCGACAGTCTTTTTTTAAATAGCTGCCAATGCTCCGGCGAGAATAACTGAGAAAATTCCATTGCAAGCAAGAATTCTGACTCGATATGAAGATGTCTCCCCAATTGACTATTGCCTTTGAGAATGACTCCATTCGCGTCTATAACCGCATAAATTCCAGGCAGAGCTTCCAAGACCTCTTCACACTGTGACTTCGACT
>JAYVXN010000026.1:0-2732 GCA_043785085.1 Bdellovibrionales bacterium
TACCACCAGCGCATTGATTATCCGCGGCGCATGGGTGGTGGCGCAAGTGAGGCGCCCGTCGCCGCTCAGAATGGCGGCTCTTTGGTAAAAATAGGCTCGAAAAAAGCCGCAGCTCCTGGTACGACATAAGCCATGAAATTGACAATTGTAAATCAGTCCGGACAGGCTGTCCCGCAGCAGTTTATTATCAAATGGACACGGGCGCTTGAGAAGCAGGCGGCGGTTTTGATCTCGCCTCGGCGTTTTGCTGCGAAAGAGCTCACTCTTGCTTTTTTAACTGAAGCGGCGGCACGAGCATTAAATCTTGAATTTCGACGTAAGAACTACGCTACCGACATCTTAAGCTTTCCCGGTGAAGCAGCCAGTTTGGGGGAGCTGGTGATTTGCCCCTCGGTGATTTCTCGACAAGCCAAGGAGCATGGATTGCTCGTACGGGAAGAGTTGGGCTATATGCTCATTCATGGGTTTCTGCATCTATTAGGTTATGATCACGAGCAAGACGAGCGGAGTGCGAAGCGAATGTTTGCGCTTCAGGATCGAATTTTTACGGAGCTTTTGCGAAAGAAGATTCGGGGCTAAATTCGGTCGTTGGGCTTACTTGGCGCGTTTTTCTTTGCTGCGCTGAGCAGGTCTTTGGGATACGTGACGTCTGCCCGATCGAGGACCGTGAAACGCACACTCACTCGATCGCCGGTTTTGATCTTTGTTTCTTTGCGAACGCTGGCCTTGATGCGGATATAGTGCGTTCCTCCGCCGATGGGAAACAGGCTCACCTTGAAGGGCTTTGAGTCATTCACCTGGGCCATGACAAGGACCGGGCCTTTCGTTCCCAGCGCTTGAGTGATTTTCGCAGGTACTGGGACCGCGCAATAGTCCATTCCTCTGAGAAATTTTAGAATGAGCGCCGAAGAAAAAGATTAGTCCCGCGCCGGACGAAGCAATGCAGCAACAGCGCTTGCGATCCACCACCCATGACGCAAAGCAAACCCCAGCCGCACTTGTAAGCCAGTAACCAACCTGCTAGCTTAACCTCATCCGGAGGATTTTCATGAGTATTGAAACCGAACTTTTCGAAGTGAAGGGCCGCATTAACGTCTTGAAGGCGCGGGCTGAGGAACTTCGGGGGTATCTTTGACATCGATCTAAAACGCAAACGCCTGCAAGAACTGGCGATGCAATCAGAGAATCCCGATGTTTGGAATAAGCCGGGCGAGCTACAAAAAATCAATAAAGAAAAATCTCTGGTCGAGCGGGCCGTCGGTGCCTGGGAAGAACTGCATCGTCGTAGTGAAGATGCGCAAGTCATGATGGAAATGGCCGTCGAAGAAAAAGACGACAAGACCTTTGATGAGCTCAAAACCGAAGTCACTTCTCTCGAAACGTTTGTGCATGAACTTGAAATCAAGAAAATGCTCGGCGGCGAGATGGATGGCAGTTCCACTTATCTTTCCATCAATGCGGGAGCTGGCGGTACGGAAGCGCAAGACTGGGCGCAGATGCTGTTTCGTATGTATCTCCGCTATGCTGAACATCACGGCTATAAATGTGAAGTACTCGAAATGAGTGAAGGTGAAGAGGCGGGCCTGAAGTCAGTGACACTTTTGATTGAAGGCCTGTACGCTTATGGCTATTTGAAAGCCGAAAGTGGCGTGCATCGCTTAGTGCGAGTCAGTCCGTTTGATTCGAATGCTCGCCGTCATACGAGTTTCGCTTCAGTATTTTGCTGGCCGGAAGTCGACGATGATATTAATATCGTGATTAAAACCGAAGATTTGAAAATCGATACTTACCGTAGCTCGGGTGCCGGCGGTCAGCACGTCAATAAAACTGATTCAGCCGTGCGCATGACCCATATGCCGACTGGGATAGTTGTGCAGTGTCAGAACCAACGTTCTCAACACGCCAACCGCGATAAAGCCCTGAAGATGTTAAAGGCCGCACTTTATGAACGTGAAATTGAAGAGCGCAATCGTAAAAAAGATGAAATGAATTCAGTGAAAAAAGCCAATGAATGGGGTTCGCAAATTCGCTCCTATGTGATGCATCCGTATCAGCTCGTCAAAGATCATCGCACGGGTTTTGAAACCAGTCAGGTGCACACGGTGATGGACGGCGAACTCGATGGTTTTATCTATTCTTTCTTGCGGGCTGAAACCGGGCAAGCGAGTCCTGCCTGATGTTTCGCTTGTGGCTGGTCTATCGATTTTTGACTTCAGGGCGCGGCTGGTTGAATCTGCCCTCGACGCTTTCATTTATCGGGATGACTCTTGGCGTGGCCTGTTTGGTGGTCGCGATGGGAGTTTTTTCTGGCTTTGAGGTCACTTTACAAAATGCCGTCATTGATATGTTTGGCCATGTGCTCGTGGTTCGTCGTGGTGATAAAGTTCAGCCGGTCGAAGTGGCACTCGGTCGCATCCGGGATGTCGCTCCGGAAGTGCGCGCTTATACACCTTTTGTGCAACTCGAAGGCGTCCTCGCCAGTGGTGGCAAGATCAGCGGCGTGCTGCTCGAAGGGGTTGAGACCAAGTCGGTCGAAACGGTCATGAACATTCGCAAACATCTGATCGCAGGTGAATTCAATCTTGAGCCTCATGAGGGCCTCTCGGCCGCTCTCGTTGGTAAGGGCTTGCAGAAAAAATATAAACTCAAAGTGGGCGATCGTTTTCAAATTGTTCTGCCAACACCTTCGGCGACTAATTCCACGGAGTTTACGCCGAAGGTGCAAACTTATT
>JAYVXN010000027.1:0-2730 GCA_043785085.1 Bdellovibrionales bacterium
ACGTTGAGCCTTGAGTACTTCAGCACGACTTTTTGCCTTTAAAGGCTGCGCGACTTATCACTTTCCTCAATACTCTATGACAGTTGGCTCTCGAAGATCTGACATGATCTCACCGCGAGTTTGCGATCATCCGTTCGACATCACCTTTTTTAGTGATGGACGCTATCACGCTGAAAAATGCCAATTCCCAAATTCAGGACGACTCAGTGACGGACCTATTGATGGACAGCTGACAACGGCAGAAACAAATGAGCTAAAAAATCGTATTGACCGAATCGCATCTCAGGATTTGAGCAATCGCGACTGTCAACCATCTGAGACATCGATAACAATGCATAAGCTCACCCTTCGGCTCTCCTCTGGAGGAGATTCGGTTTTGATAGATACAGGTCCCGGCAGCCCACAGTGCACCAGGGGGAAAAAGACTGATTTGGATGACCTTGAGCAGTATCTGCACTTAGTCATCGACAAACACTTTCCAATGAACCCTTAAATTGATTCGATAAAAATTACCTGTGCAATTTTGTAAAAATGAATTGAACCGCTCAATCCCATAGTCATTCCCACAATCACTCTCGAATGAGTTTAAAAGGCGTTTAAAGTAACTGAGACGGTGTATTTTTCAGAAAGAGACCCACCGATTTTAGTGAATTTCGCACGAACAACGTTGTTTGTTGACGACCATTTTGGAAATGTAGACCAAGCGTAGGTTTGTGCGACTTCAATGGATTGATCATTTAAAATCCAAAAAAGACGATCCCCATTCAGGACAATAGCTCCGATGGTTGGCAAAAATATTCCCGCATCTACAAATTCATTTCCGAAATGTGGTGCCTGATATTTACCAAAGACATGGACTGCATATGACCCATCGCTCATTTGAATGAAATCAACCGTGGAAGATGTCAAGTGGCCAGACACGGCACTCCCGATTTCCACCCCTTGGCTGGGTGTCGTCGGAGCAATTAAGGCCAATGCTGGTGAACTCACAAAACAAAAAATCAGAAAAAACTTCTTCATTATGATTTCCTTTGTGAACGTCTGGGTCACTTGATTTTATTCCACGTAAAGAAATTTGAGACCAATTACCTATTGGCCCCAATTTTTCTCAGGCTTTTGTTTAGGGTAAAACCTCAACCGTCAATGGAATCACCTTATAAACTCCACCATCGACAAATTCAATCCAAAGACGGTAGTTTCCGGCGTCCGCAAATTGAGTGTGAAGCATCAGCGAATTTGGATTTGATGTCGCCATCGGATGCACATGCACCATTGAGTCAGCATCTGAAGAGACGGCGCTCACATGAGCAAGGGCACCCATGTAATTCGTTAGCTTTGCTGTCGTGCCATCTACATGGGAAAAATCCACCATCAGCATGACCATTGAACCAGAGTGAATCTTATCATTTGAAAGTGTTACGACCGTCCCGGTATTTTCACCAGAGCGACTTTCTGTCATGACGGGAGGAAGGGGATTAGCAGCCAAGCCACCTGTCACGTCTTGCTCGACTGGCGAAATAAATTCTGTACCATCACTTGCCAATGTCCCTTGGGCCCACATCCAATAATGTCCAGAGCGCGGAATATTGACCGTCACTTCCCAATGATTGTTTTTATATTCCGGATGGACATGTTGAAACTCCTGAAGAGCAGAATCGTATACGACAAAGTGGAGAATTTTTTCGTGTGCAATGGTCAGATCAGAATCTTTGACCATTTTATTCACTTTCGTGTCAATCATTTCAAAACTATAAACACTCGTGCCAGAGCTGATTGCCCCGGTAACATTGCTTTCGACCTCAACGCGTGCCTGTGTGCCGTGCGCTAACGCCATGCCACCTGTAACAAAAAGACTCACGCCAATGGCGATTAAAATCTTTTTTGCTGTCATGCTGCCTCCTATTTAAATTTTGTTGATTGTATACTGGCCCATACTATACGTTTATTCGATCTAGACCTAGGAGACCATATGGCTCAGCGAGTTTCAACTAATTTGAAAGCGGAAAAAAAGTCTCGTCCAATAAGTCCTCATGCGAGTGATCTTTCACCCGAATTAAAACGTGTGGCGCGACTCATCGGACAACTTGAAGGAATCAAGCGAATGATTTACGAGGGCCGTTATTGTCCTGACATCATCCAGCAGATTAAGTCAGCAAAATCAGCGCTGCGCGGCCTTGAAATCTCAACCATGACCACACACTTAAGAAGCTGTGTGAAGTCAGCCATTAAATCAGATGATCCTTTTGAGGCAGAAGCTAAAATTACAGAACTCATCACTCTCATGCAGTCACAATGAGCCAGTAACAAGAGTATTTAGGTTTAAGTTTCTAATAGTTTTATCATTTGCAATCCTCTTTTGGCCGAACGACTTTTGCTGCGACACAGGATGAAGCATTTTACCGCACTTTGACTCTTCAAGTACGCCAAGGTGGCCATTTCAGAGTTCTGATACCCAATAATGGTGAGTCAGAATTTAGCTATAGTAGGTAACATAGGATAGTTAGTTCTAAGGCTTAAAAAAAGATGCTACGCGCTTCTTGTTTCTTTTCAGCTTTTTCATGTGGCCTTTCAGCTCCGAGCGCAATTCGTCCTTGTCTCTGGCTTGCGAGCCATTGAGATTTTTACTTTTGATAAAGCCCCAAGATTTCTCAGTTGGATTCAACTCGGGCGAATATGCGGGCAATATTTCGAGCCTGAATGATTTTTTGTTTTCCTTTGCGTAAGCCTTCA
>JAYVXN010000028.1:0-2727 GCA_043785085.1 Bdellovibrionales bacterium
AATGGCTCGGATGATTTCATCATTCACCAGCAGCCGAATGAAGCGGCCGATGAGATTTCCGTGCGGACAATCACCCATAACGCTTCTTTCACCGGCAAAAAATATAAAACCGATGCGATGGAAATTGAACGACAGAGAAGCTTTTCTGCCGTTCGCATCAAAGAAGGCACTTATCCCGATTTAGATAAGGATCATTTGATCTATCTCGCCACCCTCAGTTCTGAACAAGAGACGCATATTAAAACCAAGATTTTTGTAGAAGAGAATACTGTCTCAACTGAGACAAATGCTGTGTTGATGGTGGTGGACCGAGCCACATTAAAAGTGAGCAGCCTTTTGTCGCCTGGAGTTTTGAATTTGACCATGAAGGGTCGCCGTTTTCCTCTCAGTAATTCATCTGCAAAAGCAAAAGCTGAGACTCCTGCGGCACCCTCTGAATTTTCGGCGCAATTGGCGCTCGAGCAAGGCACTGCGGAGGTGGCATTTGTAGACGGATGCAAGCTTCCTGCTGCCGCTGCGACTGGCGCTTATTCTTCGGGCGTAAAAGCACTTGCTAGTGAGCAAGCAATGGCGATGAATTCTGAGGCTGTGCAAATTGCTCCAGAAAAAATTCAGGCTTTGAAGGCTTCGACCAAAGGGGCCGTAAATCTTTGTGTTAATGGTGAACTGAGCCTCTTGTGGCCGTTTGATGGTCTGTTCTTTTAATAACCGGGAGATCTCATGAATCGGTTCAAGTCTTACTTAATTTCTGGGGTTTTGCTTTTTGCGGTTCTACCTGCACATGCGCAGAGTTCAGCTGCGTCTCTCACAACCAGTCAATCCGGCGGTTTTTGGTCACAACAAATGCATAAACTAGGTGCCCAATATTTCAATTTCGCAACGACGCCGACCGAATATGCCAATAAGCAAGATGGCCGTCTTGAGTCGTTCAACTACGTTGGTTTGGACTATCATATCGATTATGATCGCAAAATTTCACTGCGCATTCCGTTTTTGGCCAATATGAACGGCTCGAAACAAAATGGTGATTATGGCGATTATGAATTCAAATGGGCAGATTTGTATTTGAATTATGCTGACAATAAGCTCTTCCCCGTTCCGGGCAATATGAAATTGATCTCGAATCTTGCGATGTATTTTTCTTCAACTACAGACACCCAAGACAAAGGTCAAATCACGCGGGTTCGCGAGTGGTTGATTTTTGATCAGCCAGCGACGAAGAGTTGGGATTTCTTGCTGCATTTAAAGCCTGAATATTCCTTGCAGTCCCGCACTGGATATTTGGACAGCAACAATTCAGTCAAAGGCAATAAGTGGTGGGGTCACGAAACTGATGTCGAAATTGACCTGCATCTCAATCGCACCTGGACCATCGAGCAACAAGTCGGCATCAGTCAGTATTGGAGCCATGCCGTAGCAGTCGAAGGTGTGGATAGTACGCATGTCGATAATATGTTAGTGGAAACGGGTCTGAGCTACTTTTACTCATATTTTTGGATTGTGGGTGGCGTTACACAGAAACGCGATGTCCGCACTCCGCGCGTGGACTTTGCTCTCTACCGACCGGAAGAGACCCAGTACTTCTTACGCACCTTGATTACACTTTAGTGCTAGGCAAAAGACGAGAGTTTTTACTCTAGAAAAAAATCGTTTAGTATTGAAATAGGTCATCGCACCTTGATTTACTTTCGGTGGGCCTTAAGGATCACAACGGGGGTTACCGGAACGTTTTCATACATTCCTTTATTCGTCGTCGGCGTGGTTCTAATTTTATCGACCGTATCCATACCACCGGTGATAGTCCCAAAAACCGCATAGCCAAATCCTGCCGGCGTGTCATCACGATGATTTAAAAAGGCATTGTCTTTGACGTTGATAAAAAATTGCGCGGTGGCACTGTCAACGACGTTGGTCCGGGCCATGGCTAAAGTGCCTTTGGTATTCGGTACGTCAGCGCGAGCTTCATTTTTGATCGGCGCACGTGTGTCTTTTTGTTTCATGTCTTCAGTGAAACCGCCGCCTTGAATCATAAAACCGTCAATTACTCGGTGAAAAATCGTGCCGTTGAAAAATCCATCGTCGACATACTGAAGAAAGTTTTTAACGCTTTCGGGAGCTTTATCGTCCCAGAGTTCGACTTCCATATTTCCCAAATTTGTTTCTAAAATCACTACGGGGTGTTTGCCGGTTGTTGCCATCGGGATACTTTCTCCTTGTTTCGTTTGTGTGCCGGGTTGCTGGCCCTGCATCTGGGTTTGTGGTTGCGCTTGTGTTTGATCCGTGTGCGTTTCGTCTTTGCTCGTGTCGTGGCTACACTGACAGCTGACAAAAAGCAATGAACTGAGGCCGATAACACTTGCCATCATGAATGAATTGAAATAGCGCAACGAAACTCTCCTTGATCGGTGTCAGACTAATCCATGGTCACATGGTCAATAGATGCAACTCACGTGGTCGATTTTAAAAAGTCTCGGCTGGTAATGGCAAGAGTAATTCTTTCCCAATCACGCTGCGTCGGTTAGAATAGGCTTGTCCTGTGCACTAAGCACCCTGCCATAAGTAACGTGACACTTTTTCGCCGTGGATTTTGCGACGAATCGAGACGGGAGGCCGAAGCGCTAGCAGGCGTCTAACGAGAGGCCGACCAACGAAGAGTCGTCGCAAAAGACCAAGAAAAAGTGTCAAGTTACTTATGACGAGGTGCTTAGACACTGTTGACGTATTAAA
>JAYVXN010000029.1:0-2723 GCA_043785085.1 Bdellovibrionales bacterium
TTTTGAAAATGGTTGCGGGGAACTGTTGCGAACCTGGAGACACCTTCGAGATTATGAGAGAGCGTGAAAACGCGCAATCCCACACTGATTAATATCGCGTGGCGTCGCCAAATCTCCTGAATGCTTAAAAAATAGTTTCTGATCGGAGCTTTTATCCTCAGCGGTGATCGACTCTCACGAGCAGACGATTGGGCTGACAAGGAATCAATTCACGGGCAGCATATAAATAATGGCAAAAAACAGGAGTCGATCTAAAGGCAAATCGGGCAATAGAGAAATGCCCAAGAATGGAAGTGGACATCAGGGTCCTTTGGGCAATCAAAGTGACCCAATTACGCCTCCAGAACAGCCAGCCAATCGGTTTCGTCCGACAAAACAGAACATTTCAGTGGTTTTGGTTACGGCACTTTTGACGATTGTACCTATTGCATTGATCACCAAATGTGCCTCGGATCATGGCGACCAGGCAAAGAAGGAAGAACTAGCGAACCAGCAGAACTCGCAGGTCGAGGCTGAATTACAAAGTTTAGTGAACTTCATCTTGGCAAGTGATCGAACCGGCGGACTGCCCGCACCGTCATTGAGTGAGGCAAGAATGAAAAAGCTGGAATTCGTGAGGGCCAGTCAACAAAAACTGCATGTCGCGGTCCTAAGTCGTCTTAGTCAGCAAATTCCTGCCATTACTAGGGAGTCCAACTATGACGACTGGATGGCTGCTCTAAGCGTTCACAAAACAGTCGAGCGTGCAACTCACAAAAATTTTGCAATCTCTTGGATGAAGGCAGGCTGGGACAGTCTAAGTTCACTTCAAAGATACGAGAGCGATGTCGAGCAGAAACGAAGTGGCACATACGCAGCGACTGAAGCACTCAAACTGCCGGCAGAAATTCTCGCCCGAGCTGGAGTGGCTGACAATGAGCCTGGGGGGCCAAATCTGACTGGCACCGTGACCGGCATATTTCTTGATCATGAACCAGCAAGTAGTTTTACCTCTAACTACCCAGTTGTTCATTTAAGAAAGGGACAACGCGCGGTAGAGGCAAATGGGCGGCAGCTCGAAATCAAGAAGGACCAATATTTCGTGCCATCCTACGAAGATCTGGAAAGACTGAGATTGTTGCCGGATAAATCGAATTCAACTAGTCAACCCGCCGGCCATTGAACTTTCGTTTTTTCTCCAAGTCGACCGAGACAATGTCATTCCAGCGAGTCCAGCGAAGCGATTTGGTCCACCGTGTTTTTGAATTCGGCACGAGCTATTTTTTCGTCTTCGAATTTTCTTGGAGACCCCGGCACGAAACCGGAGTCTTCGCCGTCAATCGACTCTTTTGGATCGACTTGAAGATAGAATAACGAATCAACTCGCATCAAAATAACGCGAATCGTATATGCGGTGTCAGGACAGACCTCCGCCACTTCAAGAATTTCGCTTACCGATTCTGGTACGTCGTTCATAACAAATAAATTTAAACATAAAGACTCCCGCCAACCGAGCTCTTTTGTCAATTTACGTCATCCGGAGATGTTTTTGACACCGGATGCAACCCAAGAGAATTTCTGATTTCGGAAGCTATTGTCGAGGCCAATTCAAGCAACGGGACAATACTTGTGCGTGAGATCAGATCGACATCGGCCCTAATTAAAAGGATCAGAATTTCAGAAAATTCGTCGTAAGGCATTGCTGCCGCCCTCACGGGTACGAAGCAGGTATGCAGGCCGACGCATACCTGATGCAGGATTTTCCCGGCATCCGCCTGGGGAACTAATCCAACACCAAATTCAAAACAACACCAGTGCTTGAGCTCTGTCATTTCGTCTGGAAGACGGTATAGACGCAGCACCACCGTCGATCCGTGTGAGTCACAAAATCGGTAGATAGCTCAAAGCCGAGGGAGTCGGAATAAAATTTAATTGAGGCTTCGACATCCTTTACTAAATATCTGACAGACACCATTGGAATCTCCTACTTCGCCAAAACGGCTCAATACCGATTGATGTCGCAAAGATATTACTCATTCATTGAAAAGTAAAACTATCTATACTAACTTCAATAGAAAGTTATGCTTAACATACCAGATCTAAACAGAATGAAAGTATTCTACGTCGTTTACACCCAAAGAAGCCTTATCCAGGCGGCTCAGGTATTAAACATCACTCGGTCGGCAATAAGCCAGAGCCTGAAAGCATTGGAGGAGGAGCTTCAGACGAAGCTTTTTATTAGAGACAGTAAAAGGGTCTTGCCCACAGAGCCTGCCGAACTCTTATTTCGGTCGATGGAGCCATTTATAGCCGATCTTCAAACGACGGTTGCCGAGATTGAAACAGGCAAGCGAAATCCCGTCGGCCACCTTCGATTGGGAGCACCTCAGGACTTTGGCTCAACGCACTTAACCGAAGTCATTGTCGAATTTCAAAAGAGGAACCCACAAATCACTTTTGAATTGATACTAGCCATCCCAGTGACTCTTTTGGAGATGCTGGCGGAGGGCAACCTGGATGTTGCCTTCGTCGATAATGGAGATTTCCATGCAAAAAATTATCCCGTTTCAACTGTAACTGTGATGAAAGAAAAATTCATTCTCGTATGTTCCAGCAAATACTTCGACGAGGTCATTCGGCATCCCAATCTCAAGTACGATGACTTGAAAAAATTGGATTTTATTGACTACATTCATCACGCACCCGTAATCAAAATGTGGATACGACACCACTTTGGCAAAGGT
>JAYVXN010000030.1:0-2719 GCA_043785085.1 Bdellovibrionales bacterium
AATCTTCTAGGGGCCAATAATGCTCAAATTAATTTGGCGAATTGGCCTGGGTCAATGGGGACTTCGTGGGTACCAACGAAGTCGACAGATCATCGGACCCAACCTCTTCACACAGCTATTTTTTCAAAAGATGGCTGTGGACAAAAGGTCCTGAATTTGAAGCCGATGTCATCGGCAATGATTTTGCTCGGGTACACGGCTTTCCGTTCACTTGAAAAACAACCATTGAAATTCAAAGAATCCTGTTTGAACAAAATGCGCATCCAGTTGACCTGACCAAAATCGCGCAATTTTGATCCCCGCGCAGTCCCCAGCAAGGTCTGCAAATGACTTTGGCGAGATCAGTGTCTCGACTGGTCGCTCGGCGGCTGTAAAACCGTCCATAGTCAGCCCCTGGAGCGAGTGTTATTAGCACACTAAACAAAATATGTTACTATTTATCTATTGGCAATTATAGGGCATTTGGCACTCCGCCGAAGCTTAAAAAACTTCGGCGAACTTTGACTCCTGGTCCAATCAAAGCGGTCTCTGAACCAAGATTTTCTTAAAACACACAGTCATTTTAGGCCAAAGCAATGGCGACTTTGCCGCTCCTGCCAGCAGCGCCTTTTGTCCGGCCAAAACCCTAGAATTTTGTCGAGATCCGAGATTCAGTATTCAAAATCAAGGCCTAGATTTCTTGGACTTCTGTGGATTATTCCCTAAAACCATTTAAACTCAAATCTATGAACAGAATTTGAATTCCAGTCGAAGGGACAGAACATGGCCGCGACAAGCCGCTGTAAATTGCTGCTTTATTTTTTTCTATGGCTTTTTTGTAGCCATACATTATTTGCGCAAAACCTAAATTTAGATCCAAACTGGAAAGCCAGGAATTTAGCAGAGGACCAAATTATTCCACTTTTGTACAGAATCGAAGCTAGCTCCAATCTTAAAGATTACCCGCCAAACCAGTTGGCGGCTGAAATGAACATTTTGGAGGAAAAAATCAAGTCATGGAATAGAAATGTGACTGCAGGATCAAACATGACTTGGGATAGGTCGCAACCGAAGTTCGCTAAAGATATCTCTTCGCTGAAGAAATTAATCGCCCAGAAAATGGACACACAGCGCCAGGTTAAACCAACTGTGGCCAAAGGTGAAGTTCTGGAGGCATGTAAGTCTAAAGCCGCAACTAATGCCCAAACTGATATTGCAATTTCAAAAGAGGGCGAGACGATACCTGGTCTAGATAATAATAATGGCAGGGTGGATATGACCTATTATTTTAATAATCTCTGTAAACCCACAACATTTTTAGCCTATGTAAATTATTCTGACAAAAATCACACCTACAATGCAAAGATGCCATTCACCCTTTCGTTAGATCTTTGTGATCATTTGGCTGAAATTACTCCAAAAATCAATATGCTCGAAAATCACGACGATTACAATTTTACTGCCTTATGCAGTCAGCAAGGCGGGCATTTTTCTGGCGGATGCGCATGCAACCCTGGCGGTAGGTTTATTAACCCATATACCCAAAATTGCGGTGGCGGCCATAATTCGACTCCGCTGAATACTACGAGAGATCAGGTCGAAGCTTTTTTTAAACGATATAATTCAAACCTAGCCCGTTATGGCAATGATTCTGCAAAAGAAGTTTCAGCGATATGCGCACGGGCCTATTCAGAAATAGGTAATTCTGCTAGCTCTTCGGCACCGGCACCGGTTCTAAAAACCCTTACTAGATAAGGAGACTGGGCAAACTCAAATCAAGTGTATCGGCGGCGGAAACCGCTCGAGAGGAAATAGGGTTTCTTGTCGTAGTGACCCATACAGAGGGAATGCCTCTGCAAGACATGATGATTTTGAAGCCGATCCCGTGGCCGAATTGTTGGGCGCAAACTGTATGCATTTAAGAAAATGCGCACGGCTGATTGGATGATCCTTTACGACATCGACCATCAATCGGCAATTTGGCGACCCCAGAGGTCACATCCTGGGAAAAGCGGCGCCTCGCAGCTGACATTAGATTAATGACCATAAATTTTTTGCCTGTTGAAGATTCTAACAGTTGGCTTCAAATCATATCCGGTGATATAGATCCCAGAGTTGTTTCTACTTTTATCTGGAGATAATTATGAAATTTGCACTTGGCGTCTTGACAGCGATTTTACCCACAGCTATTGCATTTGCAGGCTCTTCTCCTACCGCTTGCACAGGCAAGATAGTCAATGTGGGCACGGGGGATGTGGTTGCAGTTTCATCTCTTCGCGACAATGGTTCAGGACAATTTTATGGCACTGCAACGTTTGGGGCGACTTTCAGTTTTTCAGCGAGTATGTCTGGTCCAGATCTTTTTTTCAAAGTTGTAAATACGTCAGTATCCTATTTGGCAAGCTCTCTAAGTAAAAATACAACTGCCGGAGAATTATCTATTTTAGCCACTGGAAAAAACGTGAATGATATTTGGCTAAAAATTGAATGCCAGTAATTTCTTGAAACTTTAGGTGCTACCGAATCACTGCATCGGGTAACGTCGATCGCCACTAATCGATAACGGGGTTAGTGACCGAAATCCACTTCGGCATTTGATCGAGCATAGTGAGTTAAGGCGACCGCATCTCAGATACCTATCTAGTGTTTGATGACCGCTCCACTATAATCAAATTTTATTTTTCTAAACGAATTTACGCACATCTGAAGGCGTCGTTCACGCCGAAAAAAGTGAGAATCG
>JAYVXN010000031.1:0-2718 GCA_043785085.1 Bdellovibrionales bacterium
GCCGTCGCAATAAGTTTTCCAGCCGTAATCCTGAATATTGATTTTGCCGACTGCACTTTGATCACTGAGTCCTCGTGGCGTTTTGCCTAAGATTGACGAGTGCACGCGGGCATCATTGTAGTAAGTCATGAATTGGCTGAGTTTAAAATTGAGGTCTCGCTCATTCCAGAACAGGGTTTGATCGAGGTACTCTCTACGAATTGTGCCGATGACTCGCTCAATGAATGGGTGCGACCACGGGGTCTCCGGCACGGTTTTAATTTCATCGATGTCAAAAATGTCGAGATTTGCCCGCCAACGATGAATTTGAAAAAGCGGATCATGGTCGCTTGATAAATGTCTTGGCGATCGTCCAGAGCCATTGCGAATGCTTGCAAACATTCTGCAAACATCGGCGCCGCTTGGCGATCCTTTGACCACTGCCATGCCAATGATTTCGCGGGTGAAATGATCCATAACGACCATTACCCAATGTGTCTGGAGTGAAATGGATTCGCAACAAAACAAATCCACCGACCATAGTACATCTTTGGCGATGCCGATGGCATTGAGCCAAGACGGACCCGAACCTCGCGGTTGGGATGAATGGTGCTTACGGAGAATTCGCCTGACTGTTTGCTCATCAATGCTTTTACCGATTAACACGCTGACAAGGAGTGCGATCTTTGGGCAGCCATATCCAGGGTTTTTGGTTTTAATTTCAACAACGAGCTTAATAAGGTCTAGCGATGGCCCCTTCGGCCCTGGCTTTTTTGGGTGCTTATTAGAGAAGAGTCTCGAATATTTGCGATTGACCAAGGCCCGGTGAAAACCAAGAATTGTGGAATGTGCCACAATGATTGAGAGCTTTGGCAGGCGCTTTGAGCTAATGAAAAGCGAGCTCAAAGCTAAGACGACTCGATCAAAAGAACTTAAACGAGGTGCTTTCTTTCGCTTTCGGCTCAAGGCGATCAACTGTTGTCTGACTAAAAGATGCTCAGCCACCAACGAGCTTCGGCCACCGCGTCGCAGGAGTTTTGCGAAGATTAAAATGAGATCAAAAATCAGGTTCAGAAAAGCGCGCATTCCCATTATTTGGCTAAAAATCCATGAAGTTCAAGTCTGCGAAATCCCGATTTTTTATGCTAGACTGCAATTTGAATAGGGACAGGCGCCATCGACTCTTGGACTGCTCCACTGTGAAAATGATGGCGGCAAATTTTCGCGAATCTAGCGGTTTTGCGGATTAATTTGTAAAGTACGGATTGTTTTTTGAGAGTGCTCTATTGAGCTTATTCGCTCGACAGAGATGATTATTGCAACGATAAATGGAATCGCTGCATAGAGCCAACGATTCGAATTCTTTTTCAAAGACATGAGAACTATCCAAGCAGCGATTGCAGGGACAATATAGAGTGTACAGCTCATGCCAATATTCGCAAATAAATTGAAAGCTCTTCCAAGGATTGGTTCTAGAACCTTTGCATTTGGGCCAAGCCAGAACAAAAAGCTAAATGCAATCGGGGCCACGAATAAAATCAAGCGCTTTTTGGAACTGAAATTTACAATGCCTAAATTTTCACTGGCCCAGAAAATACCGCACAAAACGACACCGTAGGTAAATAGGGCTATCATAAAATATATAGCGTTTAAAACTGCGTTGAGACTGATTACTTCCATACCTCAACTAGATGCCACAAAGCTATTTGAAAGCCAATACGCCAGAGCCGTCTCTGTAATTAAGTGAACACCATCGATGTCTAAACCGACCACCCGGCCCCAGAAATGCGCGAGATTATAACTTTCGCCGCTGGCGGGGGGTGGTCTTTTACGGATGACAATTCCCGCTATTCCGATTTCCCCGTCAGTTGAGCGAGAGATCCTGGCCAAAATGATCTGCCGATCCTCAATGTCGCCGACCCACAACACGCGTCCGGACGGTAGCGGCCCCGCGCCGTGGACATTTGTTTTTAGGTCACAATTTCAAACCTTGCTCCGATAGCAAAGACATGCGAACGTACCGAAATGGCAATTTCAGTAAGACCAATGAGTGAAAAGGAATTTGATTCGTTTCAGGATGAATCTGGGCGAGTCTATGTCTCTCAACTTATGGTCACAGGCAATCTTTCACAAGAAGTGGCTGAAGCACGCGCCAAGGCCGAGGGATTAAAAATCCTTCCTGATGGCATCAGGACAAAAGGTGCCATTTTTCTAACTATACTCAAAGAATCACAGCAAATCGGCTACTTGTGGTTTGGCCTTCGAGACCAAGGTAAAGTCAAAACAGCATTTACCTATGCGTTTGAAATTTATCCGGCAGGAAAAGGGTGCGGATATTCAGCCATGGTAAAGGCTCGTGAATACCTTCGTAGTCTTGGCGTTCAAAAAGTGGCCCTACATGCCTTTTCAAAAAATGCGCGTGCAGTTGAGCTTTATAAGGCAGTCGGCTTTCAGGTCGATAGCTATAACATGAGCATTGAATTGTAATTTTCCTTTTTTCATTTTCGTGCGTTCGGAAACCCCTGCATTTTGAATCGCCGATCGCCGCCAAGCGATAACGAGGTTTGCGAACGAATTCCACGTCTGCATTTGATCGCGCAAAGTTAGTGAAAGCGACCGCAAATCAGACGCTTGCCTAGTGGTTATGTTCGGGTAGAATTCCGTGAATCATTTGTGCTGCGCCAATACCAAGTGGCCATTGCAAAACAAACGGCCACTTGAAGCAAAGCAATATGCACG
>JAYVXN010000032.1:0-8923 GCA_043785085.1 Bdellovibrionales bacterium
GAAGAAACCACCACAGGTGTTCATAACCTCGAGAAAATGTTGCAAAAAGGCCAGCTGAAAATTCCGGCGATCAACGTGAACGATTCCGTGACTAAATCAAAATTCGATAACCTCTATGGCTGCCGTGAGTCTTTGGCTGACGGAATCAAGCGTGCAACTGATGTGATGCTCGCTGGTAAAGTTGTCGTCGTTGCAGGTTACGGCGATGTGGGTAAGGGCTGTGCGCACAGCATGCGCTCTTACGGCGCGCGCGTATTGATCACTGAAATCGATCCGATCTGCGCTCTTCAGGCGGCAATGGAAGGTTTTGAAGTGACAACCATGGAAAAGGCCTCTGTCGATGGCGATATCTTCGTTACCACAACTGGTTGCTGCGATATCGTCACTGAGAAGCATTTCAAAAACATGAAACACCGTGCGATTGTTTGCAACATCGGTCACTTCGATATCGAAATCGATATGGCGTGGTTGAACGCCAATTCAAAAATGCGCGAAGTGAAGCCGCAGGTCGACATTCACACTCTAAAAAATGGCCGTGAGATCATCGTTTTGGCAAAAGGCCGTCTCGTGAACCTCGGTTGCGCTACTGGTCACCCCTCATTCGTAATGAGCAACTCATTCACCAACCAAGTGATGGCGCAAATCGATCTTTGGACCAATCGTGCAAAGTACAAAGAAGTAGGCGTTTACCGTCTGCCGAAAGAGCTCGATGAGAAAGTGGCGATGCTGCACTTAAAGAAAATCGGCGTTGAGCTGACACGCTTGTCCGATAAACAATCGAAGTACCTGGGCATGAATCCAAATGGCCCGTATAAGCCTGAGCACTATCGTTACTAATTAGCAAAGTTTAGGCCTTAGTAAACCCACAGACGACGAGTTTGTGGGTTTTTTTTGCCGACACCACTTCGCTTGACGAAGTCACACTGCGTCGATATCTTTTTTGGCGGGTGAAATATGCGAAATGTAAAACTTCAATTCGTTGATGCTCTCTTTAATGTCATCAATGGCACGGTGGCCATTTTTTTTCTCAAATTTGAGTTTGAACCGTTCATTCAGGATGATTTTCCATGAGGTCACATCGAGCATGCGGTAGTGCAATTTTTCGGCAAGTCTTGGCATATACTTGTTAATGAACAGCCGATCTTGCGAAATCGAGTTGCCGGCGAGAATTGGTCGTTCGCCCTGAAAATGGCGCTGCACCAGCATGATCAGATCATGCTCGACCAATTGCGGTTCGCGGCCTGAAGTCTTGACTAGTTCAATCAGTCCACTTTCTTTATGGTGTTTTTGATTCCAGTCGTCCATTTTGTCGAGTAAAGTTTGCGGCTGTTTTAAAACGGCATGAAAGGTTTCAAGCTCGCGCATCTCCATATCGGTGACAATAGCGCCGACTTCGAGAATGACCTCTTTCTCAACGTCGAGGCCCGTCATTTCCAGATCGACCCATAATAGTTTACTCATTTTCACTCCTCATTCGAAAATTACGACGATAACGCCCTCGTTGCGTGAGCCATTACTCAGTTTTTCATATTCCCAAGGATATCCGCCGCGCTTTAAGTAAGCGATCACCTCAGATTTGACCTTGCCTGTCCCTTTGCCCGTCATGATCCGGCCTCGACTCGTGCTTCGTCGAGTGCAATTCATCAAAAATCGATCCACGGCATCGGCTACATCACTGGTTTTAAAGCCGTGTAAATCAAGTAGGGGTGCGCTCACTCGCTTCGGTCCTTGGTTTTGAATTGGCCCGTTTTGAGCCGATCCCATTGTCTAGATTTTTGCGAAATTATTGAGGAAATTCAAAAGGATTTCGATAAGTCAGACATGCGTTGTGCATTTCATCTTGGGTGCTCTAAAATTTGGCGGCTGAAATCGCTATTGTGGCTTTTGGCCATAGCGATTTCATTTTCAATGCCGAGCCATGCGCAAAATTTTTCAAGCCTTTACACCCAGGCCAATCTCGCTGGAGGACGTGCCGCACCGGCATATCCCGTTTGTTTGCCAGTTTGCACCTATTCGGCCTTTGACTCTCTCGTCAACACCTACCCAGAGCACAGCATTGATCCGCGGTATGCCTATGGCCGGCCAGCAGGGGTGTATGCTTCTGGATTTCCGTTTACGGCTCAAGAGACTTGGTTTCCGCAAAAAGGTGCGTCTAAAAATTTTGAAGAGTCGCGAGTTTTATCGGCCACTTATTCGTATTCCTCACAGACATCATTTCCGTCCATCCTTTCGTATGCGACACGAGTTTCACAAAGTGCGGATGTTCCGAACGCTTTGAAGATTCAGGCCATTGTACCGACGTCAGACCTTGACGCGCGAGGCGATGCGGCGTTTGATTCAGTGGCTGAATCCGATTCTCCGTCGTCGGCAGCAATCATTCCTCTGGTCAAAAATGGCGAGCTGACGATCGGCGTGAGCCGATCGTCAGAAAGTAGCTCTGGCAATGACGGGATTCCATCTGGTTATAAATTTAATCAGGAAACTTTGGATCGTTTAGGTGAACTCGCCATACGCTCGGGCCGACCCGCTTCGGAGACACGAACAGAGACACGTCCGATTGCGCCGCCGGCCCAAGCGGATGCTGATCACGCACCAGTGTTACCACGTGCCGAAATTCCGCCGGCACAGTTGCCACCTACTTTACAGGCCCCGCAATTGCCGCCGGCTCAAGTTCAGGCTCCGCCGCCGGTGCGTACCGAGACAAAACCAAGCCAATCACAAAATTATTTTATCAATCCGCTCGATGATCCAAATTTGGTTTTACCGGGATCAAACGCGGGCCTAGCCGCGCAGTCGCAAGGGAATTTGAAGCCGAAGGCGCGATCACAAGTTGATGATATATTCGATCGCCTCAATCAGGCGCAGAATATCAAGCCGCCACCGCCACCTCCTGTTGCGAAGCCGAACACGCAAATGCAGGCTGAGGGGCCGTGCCTTGAATGTGCGAAGAAAGAGACGCCAGTCTTGAGTCAGACCGAGACTCTTGAAGAAATTCGCAAACACTTCAAAGATGCTCCTCCTTTGGTACAAAGTGCCTACAAGGTCATGGATGTTCTTTACCAGCGTTGTGATGCCCATGAAAAGCTCGTGCCGCTGGAATATATGTTGGATGGCGCGCATCGTCCGCCCGGAATCCCTGACAGTGAGTATGTCCATGTGAGCCCAACCGAGTTTTTTGATTTTAAAAAGGTCAGCGACCCGAAAAATCATTTTTATTTAAAAGACAGTTATCCGCCAGGATGCCGGGATATGCGAAAGACTCCGCCGGTGTTTCATGTCGCTGGCTCATCAAGTGTCAAAATCAATCAAACCAATGATAAAACTGAAATTTCAGTCGACGTCTTTAACAATAATTCGAACAATTCGAATGGCCAATACGTCACCCTGTCTTGCAGTCAAACCGTGCGCACGGCCATGGCCAATGCGTGTATGAAGGCGCATAAAACCACTAGTCCCAATGGCTGGTTTGCGCTGAACTCAACGACGATCATGAGTGCGGGACTGGAAAAAGACAATTGTTTCAAGCCAATCGAATTCACCGCCTCTGAAACGATTAAGCCTGGTGATGTGTTCACGAAGTTTACGGACGAGGGGCATGTGATGCTGATCGACTCTGTCGGCGCCGACCCATGGGGCCTCAGTGGCATCAAAAACATTGATGAGTGTCATGACAACAAACATCTTGATCCTGAAAATTTCGACTTTACGATCTTGCAAAGTTATTATGGCAATCGGCTTTCGATGGCGCGCCTTTCCGCTTCAGATCTAGTGATTCGCGGCGGAACGGACAGTGGCATGGATGTCGGCACGCAATTCATTGAAATGGCTAAAATCGCCTGTGAAGCCAAATTCAACGGCAAGCCCACGTCTGCCGTGGTTCAAGGCAAAGCGGGAAGCAAAGATAAACCGGGCCGCCGGGTGGCCGTGATTGCTCGCCATCAGGGTGCCGTGGATGCGGCCTGTATGGTCGATAATTGTCAGCCGAAGCTGGCAGGTGAAGAGTGCTTGAAATCCTGCCAAGGAGAGGCGAAATGAAGTATCTTTTCGCGCTTTTGACAGTCTTATCGTTCAATTCAGTCCAAGCCAAGGACTGGAGTTTGGTCAAATGCCCAAACAAGCTGACCTTGGCCCAAGAATTTCTGCGCGCCGAAGCAGCGGGTTGGCGGGTGACGGATGCTAAACAAAGATGCTTTACAAAAGATCAGTTTGCGTATTTTCCGATTCATACGGGCGAAGATCGTGGCGAGGGCCGCAATCCCTTGGTTTTAGATGAGCAAAAACCGTTTGAATTGAAAGACGTGCAGCCGCAAAAAGACGGCAGCGTCGCCGTGCACTTTCGTTGGCGCGGTCTAGATGGTACGCTCAGCGCACCGCAAACTTTGTTGTTTCGACCTTACTTTGAAAAAATGAAAAAACATCTAGGCTGCGCCGGTCTTATTGCGGGGCCGGAGTTGCTGGCGGCGCGGAAGAGTTGCCTGCAATAAGCGCTAGCACGGAAGGCAAATCTTGAAGGCGTTTTAGGTTTTCAAATAAAACCACGGCCTCGGGATAAGTTCTTGTCATCTGTTTCAGCCATTGTTTCACTCGAGCCACACCATAATGTTCGTGGCGAAACTCCTGACTCATTTGTGCAAACTCTGGCAGTAAGGATTGAATATGCGGCCAGGCTTGAGCGACTTCATTAAACCTGACCTGTCGACCTAAGTCTGGACGCGCGAGCAGACCGCGACCGAGCATCAAATGCGTGCAGCCAGTAACAGTGCGGCAGCGCAGATAGTCCTCTTGCGACCAAATATCGCCATTGCCGATCACCGGAATACTTAAGGTCTCACGAATCTGAGCGATATACTCCCAATGCGCTGGCGGCCGGTAACCTTCATCACGAGTGCGGGCATGGACTGTCAGCCAACTCGCACCGGCGTCTTCCGCGGCTCTCGCGATGTCAAGAAAGTTTGTTTTGTCCGAAAAGCCCAGGCGAACTTTTGCCGAAACCGAGAACGGTTCAGGCACGGCGGCGCGCACGGCTTTAACCACATCATAAACGCGCATTGGGGTTTTCAAGAGACTTGCGCCACCATCATGGCGATTCACAGTCTTGGCCGGACAACCGAAATTCAAATCAATTCCGGGTGCGCCGAGATCCATGGCAAGGCGAGCGTTTTCGGCGAGTGGCCCCGGTTGCCCGCCCAAGAGTTGAATCAAGACGGGGACACCGGCGCGCGTTTGACTCTGCGTTTTGAGCTCGGGGCAATATTTGAAAAATTCATTTTTCGGTAAAAGGCGATCCGTCACGCGAATAAATTCGGTCACGCACAAATCGATGCCACCAAGACGGGTGAGGACATCACGCAAGACCCAGTCAACCACACCTTCCATGGGTGCCAAAAACACCAGAGGGTGCGAGAAGTCCTGCAGGCGAATCGGCGTCATTGGCCGGCCATTTTTAAAATGACCTGAAACTCTGCTTCAGTGACAGGCTGAATACTGAGGCGCTGACCCTTTTGCAAGAGCGGCATTTTTGCTAATTTCTTTTCCATGCGAATCTCATTTAAAGAAACCAGACGCTTAAAAGCTTGCGCAAATTCAACCTCGACACAATACCAGATTGGTTTATCTGAGCTAGCCTTCGGATCATGATACTCACTTTTCGGATCTTGCGCTGATGGATCCGCAATGGCGGGTCCAGAGACTTCAACGACGCCGACGATCCCGGGTGGCTCGGCATTAGAATGGTAAAACAGAATCTGATCGCCAAGTTTCATGGTTTGCATCATAAAATTGCGGGCTTGATAGTTTCGGATACCGGTCCACAGCGTCTTTTTATCGCGCTTCATTTGCTCAATCGAATAGGACTCTGGTTCGGACTTCATCAACCAATATTGGGTCGCCATAATTTGCTCCATTAGGACGGCGAGTCTAACAAGGTTTCCGGGCCTTGGCAAGGCTTGGTCTGGTTTGCATTTCGCAGGTTTGGCAAGAATCACAATGTTTCGTACACTGGTCTGAGAGGAGCTGCAAATTTGAGTGATTCATTGGCAATACGGCGAAAATTTCTGGTGGTTACGGCAGATGCCGAACGAAGTGCGTCTTATGCCAAGCAGATTGATGCGCATATCTCTCAGGCCACTGTCTTTACTGCCCATGACGGTCCCGAAGCATTATTGAAAATCGACAATGATGCACCTCATGTTCTATTATCAGAAGTTCGCATAAATCGACTCGATGGCATTAAACTTGTCGAAGCCGTCTTGCGCCGAAAACACGTGGCAGAGATCGCCGTCATTCTTTTAAGTCCGATTCCGGATAAAGAGCATTTTGTCGACGAAGTAGCACTTGGCCGCGTGCAGTTTCTCAATCCCGCTGAAATTGACCTCAATATTGGTAAATGCCTGGCTCGTGCTCTGAATTACCTTTCACAAAGCGAAGTACCAGAGTTTCGCCTGCGCTTTCTTGCACCAGGCGACTTGTTGATTCGCCAAGGTGATATCGCGGAAAGTGTTTATATCGTTAAACGCGGCACCTTGAAGGCCTTCCTCGGAAACCAAGGTAGCGAATCTGTGCTCGGTGAAATTTCTGTTGGGGAGTTTGTTGGCGAAATGGCCTATATCAACGGTGAACCGCGATCAGCGCATGTCACGGCTACCAGCGATTGTGAGCTGATTGAAATTCCGGTCGATCATCTCGATCATTTGCTTTTGCAAAAGCCGGCTTGGTCGAAAGCGCTGATGAAGACTCTTTCTAAGCGGATCAAGATTGCCAATCAAGGCAGAATTTAGACAGACTCCTGGGTCACCAAGCGCAGTTCTTGTTCGTGGTCAATGCCATCAACTTTCGCTTCTACTTCAGCAAGGGCCGATTGTAAGGATTGAAGGCCATCAGCTAAAGCCTGCATTTCATCCCCCCGGCTCACGTTGGCCTGACGTTTTTCGCACGCCTTCAGGGCCGCTTCGCAAATGGCTAAAGTTAAGCTGGTATTGACTGAAGCTCCGCAACCGTTGAAGGAACCTTGACCGAGAAATTCTAAAACCTCAGTCGGACTCGCCCAGCCATTTTTACCCTCGGGGCCAACAAAGGCAAACCACTGCTCGTTTTCAGTCGGCATGAGAGTCATCTTCAAAGCCTTGACGACTTCGGTGGCCCATTCAATTTCTTTGGAATAATTACGAAGAGGACGATCGCCTTTTTCCGCACTTTCAAATAAGATTTTATTTTGTGCCCAAACTCGGTGTCCAAAAACTCGTGTCGCAATCTCAGTATCAATTTCGCGCCCTGGCCGCATGCTCGCCTCCTCTTTTATTCATTTTTTATTCATTTTTTATTCATTCGTGTTCAAGGTGCATACCTGAAACAAATAAGAGCGAAACCTGTTATTAGAATTGTGATGATTTCTACAAAGTTAATCAGCCGATCTATATTAATTCTGTTTATGTTAGTTATGTTCATTGAAGCGAGATGCGTAATAATTAAGCACAGTGCGAGCTTTTGACTGTGCCTATTTTTCACACATTTGTGGGACCTAAAAAATTAAAAACACATTCTGACAGCGCAACAATTTGCAGTTTTCAGCACTTTTTAGGGCCAAATTTATAGAATTCTTCTTATTTGGCCCAGCTCTGGATTTAATTTTATTCCTAGATAAGACTCGCGGCACTTACAGACCAGGAGTTAAATTTATGCAAAAAAACACCAAGGCGGCTGTCGGCTCGGCAAAACAGCGTGTGAAAATTCTTAAAAAGTCTGGAGCCCCTGTCGCACCAACTGTTTCACATGTTGCGACAGAATATATTGAAAACGGCACAAAGCAGCTGAGCGACCGTGAACAACTCAAAGCACTTCTGGCTACTGTGAAAGCTGTTCGAAAAGGCGATTTTGCTTTGCGTATGCCACACGCCCAAGAGGGCATCATCTCTGAGATTGGTGAAGTCTTAAATGATATTATTGAAATGAACGAAGCCATGGCCGAAGAATTCGTGCGCGTGCGCAGCATGGTCGGTCAAGAAGGTAAGATGACCGAGCGGGTGTCGATCGGCTCAGTGAAAGGCGCTTGGGCGACGAGTGTGAACTCCGTCAATAGTCTGATTGCCGATCTCGTGCAGCCGACCACAGAAATCGCGCGGGTTATTACCTCAGTTGCCAAAGGTGATTTGTCGCAGAAAATGTCGCTTGAAATAGATGGTCGCACGGTTAAGGGAGAATTCTTCCGAATCGGTCAAACCGTGAATGCGATGGTGGATCAGTTGAACTCTTTCGCCTCAGAAGTCACTCGCGTCGTAAAAGAGGTCGGTACCGAGGGAAAACTTGGCGGTCAAGCGAATGTGCGCGATGCCTCGGGCACGTGGCGCGATTTGACCGATCAGGTGAATCTGCTCGCCGGAAACTTAACGGACCAGGTTCGTAACATTGCCAAAGTGACAACGGCGGTTGCTAAAGGTGACTTGTCACAAAAAATCACGGTCGATGCTAAAGGTGAAATTTACGAACTTAAAAACACGATCAACGTCATGGTGGATCAGCTCTCATCATTCGCCGCGGAAGTGACAAGAGTCGCAAAAGAGGTCGGTACTGAAGGTCGCTTAGGCGGTCAGGCCGATGTTAAAGGGGTTTCAGGAACCTGGAAAGATTTAACAGATAACGTTAACGGTCTCGCCAATAACTTGACCGCCCAAGTCCGTAACATCGCAAAAGTGACTACGGCCGTTGCGAATGGTGACTTATCACAAAAGATCACGGTCGATGCCCGTGGTGAAATTCTAGAATTGAAAAACACTATTAACGTCATGGTCGATCAGCTCAGGTCATTCGCCGCAGAAGTTACGCGGGTCGCAAAAGAAGTCGGAACCGAAGGAAAACTGGGTGGTCAGGCGCAAGTTAAGGGCGTGTCTGGAACCTGGAAAGATCTCACCGATAACGTTAACGGCCTCGC
>JAYVXN010000033.1:0-2710 GCA_043785085.1 Bdellovibrionales bacterium
TAATATCGGTAGAGCGCGAATCCTCGATTACGCACTCAAATTTTTCCGTTGCTGCCGCGTGAGCAAAAGACCCAGACATCAATACTGCGAGTCCGATAAATGCCATTGTTTTCATAGTCTCTCCTTTTTGTATTTGTATTCTCACAAAGCTTATGGCCTAGAAACTTAGGCTGATCAACAACCAAAATATTGCAGATTGACAAGCCAGTCATCCATATGAGTGGTTGTGGCGCACTAAAAATTCCCAATCAACTAACGGCGCCGTCGCCGAACCCCTATTTTCGGCATTCAATACGGATTCCATTGGAGGAATCAATAAGAATCGCATCCACAGTGCCACCCGCTGAAAAGCCGGCATTTCCGTCAATTGACATTTGCTGCACGTATACCTTGTCTGCGGAAGAGGAAATAGAAGCCATGTAATAGACAGCGTTTGGGAAATTGCTCTGAAAGCCCAGATCTTTCCGTAAGGCAGTTTCCTTCAACATCGGCTTGCACTCTTGTGAATTGGCATTCACTCTAAGAACTTGAAATTGCTCTATTTGCCACTTGCAAGCGGGCGTAGAGTTCGTTGATAGATCGGGGTCTTCCGCGCCTCTTGTGAAAAAATACACCGCGCATGAAGGAGCAGCACTCGCAACACTTATGTACAGATTGGCTAGAGAAAACAATATGATGCTAACTGATAATTTCATCTTAAAGACCTCCGTTAACGCCCTTTTGGGGCACGATTTGCTACGAAAATTGGCACACCACGGGCCCTATCTCGCAATAAGTTAGCAACCGACGACACAGCCAAGGCTCATCTGAGGGAGTACGCAAAGGTTGTGCCAAAACCCAATGTCCACTGAAGGCTAGCGTTACGACGCCAACGCGCCCTGTGGGACAGTAAAATTGCGAATCGGCAGTGAAACTTGGACGGTATGGCTGACTCTACCGAGCACCTATTCAGCAATGCACTGGAATGTTGCACGCCGAGACTGCGACTTTTCCAGGTCAGTCGTCAGCAGGGCGCTGGATTTTGGCCACCCCCGCTATCGCCTCACCAGCTTTTCAATTCAGCGACCTTAGCAGCCCGCACGGCAAGGCATTGCTTCAAAACGCGATAATATTAAGGTCGGCAGCCGCATTGGATTTAGCATCCACCTTGACCTTCCCAAGTACAACAGCGTCATCCCTCCTCGCCTACATAACCGAGGGAAGCCATTTGCAACGGATGGATCACCGGAGTTGCTTCAGACCAGAGCGATTAATGGTCAGCTATTGAAAATAAATGAACTCTTGGTGCCCCAAAATGGTTATCGTTTCAGCCAATTATTTATGTGAACTCAAAACAAACTTTCGCATGAGACGAAATAGAACTTTTTACTTGGAGGTGTTTCTAGAGCTCCCAGAGCTCTCAGTTTTCGAAATACACCTGCGAAATCGGCATCTCGCTCCTCAAGGACTCGTAAAAATAGTATTGCAAATCCCTCTTGCATGCGCATGGCAGTAGCGGGATGGCCGTATTCATTGAAACCGTATTTTAGGGCTGTCATTAAATCGACTCCATCTCTTAATTTACGGGTCGCGGTGCGGGCCGCGACGCTAAATTCCCCGAGAATCGTGGATACGAGTCTTGGTTCAATTGAATTAATATCTCCAATTAGTTTGTTTAGAGCCGGCCCTCGGTATATAAACCCTGTCGGATCATCTGCGCCGTACAATTGGATAGGTTTTTGAGTATCTAAGAACCCATCGACTAACCTGATGCATCCCATCAACTTCTCCATATCGCTTTCTAGATATGCACGTCGGTGCACAACCGCCGTCTCGGCCCACCCGAGCTGTTTGGCGAGTATTGGTAACTTGGCAAGTTGGCGCGTCACATTGTCTACAGCGTCTTTCCACTTGGAGTAAGTCGCGCGTAGTTGAGCTAAACTACGACCCTCTATTTTCATGATTGCGTATCCTTCAGCTTCGGTGACAACTTGTCGCTTGTTGACGTCCTCAAGCATGCCGGCGAGTTTTTTATAAGTCTCAACTGTTTCACTTTCAGCATTTAAGCGGTCCACGGCAGTCCGCTGGGCAGAAGAGATTGACCCAATAAATAGTAGCGACAAAAATGGCAGTGCAGCTGTCAAAAGAGTTGTCAATTTTGTTGTCGGTAGTCCCATGCCTCCTATAGTCGAAATGAGGATGCAATTTTTGAGCCGTTGATTTGTTCTCCTTGGGAACCGCGAATTGAATCATTGAAAATCTTGGCCGTAAAATAACTGATTTTGGGACCGCCGACGGAAGCGCTGGTCAATTGAATGAGCTCGCGAAAAGCGGCGAAATCATTTGAGCGGGCAATTTTGGCCTCCCCCGATCTTCGGCTCGAATCAGAAAAGCAGAATGGTTTTACAGGGCGAAGAAAATTCTCTGCGAAACTGTACGGCGATTTTCTCTACGAAAAATCTCATTTTGGTTTCGCCGTCTATTGCAAATTGGACCGAGTCGATCCAAAAGGCGCAGTGCTTGACCGGCTTCGCTGGAAATTCCCCGAGAAACCGGGGCTCAAAAAACCGTAAAAACAAACGTAGTTGAGCTCAGTTGCCTTCATTCGGATTCCGATGGGTGTACTAAAAACGAATAGTTCAATTCGCCGCCACGCCACCGGCAATCTATGAGATTTGGGTCCAACCCATGGGGTTCGTTGCTGGACATCAGCCGCCCCGCCAAAAGACCA
>JAYVXN010000034.1:0-25787 GCA_043785085.1 Bdellovibrionales bacterium
CCGAAGCGCTAGCAGGCGGCTAACGAGAGGCCGACCAACGAAGAGTCGTCGCAAAAGACCAAGAAAAAGTGTCAAGTTACTTATGACAGGGTGCTTAGATTGGCCAGGTAAAAAGTTTGTATTTATAGCTGCCTGATGTGCAGCACGCGGAAGCTAAATCCCCGCGTGCCCTGGCAATCAAACTGGCGTAGCCGAAGGTACAATCACTGGAGTGGCACTTGGAACTGGGGTCGCACTCGGGCCGGCCGGGGTATGATGATCATCCGGGGTCACCGCTGGAGTGGCGCTGGGAACCGGTGTTGCATCCGGAGACGGCAAAGGTTCATTGCCGAGCGGTGGGATGGAAGTTCTCGGACAAACCAGTATGTCTTTGCGGATTTCCGCATGCACCAATGAACTGAGTGTCGCAACCGGCACGCGCACGCGGCCATCTTGCGCATGGGTCGCCAGTTCGGCTAGATTTCGTGGCGGATCGACAATTGACATAGAAATCGTCTTGATAAGTTCAGCCGGAATAGCCTCATCTACCGCAGGAGTTTCGCTGGCTCCGGCCCAACGGTAAGTCAATTCGAGGGTTGAACGAGCGGTCTTGTAATCGGGGCAAAAGTCCATCACGTCATGAGTCGCGGTCACATGTAGTTCGCGCGGCCCGACGAGATCAAACCACATCTCGTGGCTGCCACCATCGGCAATATGGAGAGAATGCTCGGTCGCATCTTTAATGGTGAAATTGGTCGTTTGATCATCTCTATAATGAAAGAGAAGAGTTGAGCAATCCACTTGGCTGACATCGACGAGATCTTTCGAAAGCTCGATGACTGACTTTTCTATAAAGGTAAATGATGAAAATCCCAGCATGTTGACAAAATTGTCTCGAGGACGAGTGTTGCGGTCAGTGCGGTTGGCAAGTTCGAATCGAGACGTAAACTTCCTCATAACAGAATCAGTCGGCAGAGCTTTGATCTGACTGAATAAGTTGGCGAGATCCAGACAAGATTGATTGGCTATGGTCTTGGCTTGAATGTCATAGATTGCGGTCGGCACCGGAGGCGGACCTTGTGGTGTCGTCGTTGACATACTCGGGGCCGGTGCGGCTCTGTCACTCGTGGATTTTCCACAGGACAAACTTGTTAAAATAAGGAGCGATTCGAAAATGATGAGAGTGGCTTTCATACGTGCGTTCATGGGCTACCTCGCGGCTAGGAGTAAGGTTTCGGCCAATCGTCATAACGACGGGATGGGCACATTGGACGCAATTAAAATGAGCAATTCGGTCCTAGGTCAATGGACAGATTTAGTCACATCATGCGATGCGAGTGAAATGTGATCATTCCTGCAAGAGTGCGATTTGCCCCAGGCCCATCTTGCGATTAGCGCTGGCGAGTCGAGATGTGGTGAATCCTTGACAGATTCTGTCGGAAAAGAAAAATATTTGCAGTGAATTTGAGTGAGAATTCGGTGCTCATTTTAAGTTGGGGCAAACTGCGACATCTCACCGGGAATCTTGCACCTCGCTGAGTACTGCTTCAGCACATCTAAGCAAAAAAAAGTCGCGGTTTATCCCGCAATCCTACAGGGAAAACAGGTCATGTCAGAGATAAATAGAATCTGTATAGAAAAGTTTGGCCCGACCTTTGCTCTAGTGTCCGGCACATGCATTGGACGCGTTTTGCGCGATCCAAATTCAATAAGGAGGATCATAATGTTTACTGAAAAATCCGTACGTGTGACGTTTTCGCTGATTGCTTTAGCTGCTTTGGCTGCTTGCGGTTCCAAATCTGGAAACGCCCCTGCTGCTGCTCCTGCTGCAAATAGTGATGCTCCGGCACACGGAACTCTCGATGCTTCTGTTGTGCAAAACGCAGCCGTTGCTGTTGCTTCAATCACTGATGATGGTGGTAAAGCAATTGGTGAGGCTGATTTAGCATCAATGGCGGGCGCACAAACTCCACTCGGCGCAGGCCTGGCGCAGCTTCGTGCTGCTGATCATGCAGTGGTTTCAAGAGAAGTGGCTGAAGTCAGCGGAAATCTTGAGGAGCGAATTGTCATCGACTTGCGTGACAGCTCTGACTCTCTCATCAAAATTCGTGGCAACAGCACTTTTGACAAAGTGGAAGTGGTTTCACATCGTGCTGATTTCCCGATGACAAAAGCCGCTGCGATTATGGTTGAAGGCAAGGTTTCGCAAATGGCAGTTCGACTCGAGTCGAATAGTCATGCGATGAACGTGATACTGGCATTCCATACTATGGGAGCGACACCGGCTCCGTCTGCGACACCAGGTCAAGGTCAAGGTCAGGGACAAGGTCAAGGACAAAGCCAGTCTCAAGGTCAGTCTCAGAGCCAATCACAGTCACAGTCTCAGTCGCAATCTCAGAGCCAGACTATGCCAACGGCAACTCCTGAGAGCAAAACTGAAGCTAAAACAGAAAGCAAAACTGAAGGCAAAACTGAGTCTAAGACAGAGGCCAAAGGTACTTCGACTGGAAAAACTGAGTCGAAATCTGAAGAGAAAGCGCCAACTGGTAAGACTGAGAGCAAAACCGAGAGTAAGACGCCTGCTACAGGTAAAACTGAAGGCAAAACTGAAGGTAAAACTGAAGGCAAAACTGAAGGCAAAACTCCAGTTGCTACCCCTAAGCCGACAGCGACTCCGGCTCCTGTTCGACACTAATCGTTCCATGATCTCGGCCTGACCTCACGGTCGGGCCTTACCGTTATTAGCGTCACTCGACCCTTTACCGGGAATGAAGACGTGCGGTAGAGGGGGTGATGATGAGTCACCTCCTCTTTTTCTTGAACCAGCGACGGACATTGTGAAGGAGGTAGGCAATGCGTTCACTCAGTATGCTCATGCTCAGTCTGCTGATCAGCCTGCTGATCAGCCAGGTGAGTTTAGCAACAAATCCGATCGACACCCATGATTATCTTGTCGAATTTTTCAAAAATCCAAATAAGGTGATGCACGAGCCGCTGGCGCATTGGGATCAGAACGGCAACATCATCACGAGCGATAAACTGTCTCCATTTAGAAATGATTCTGCTGAAGCTCAAGCCTTTTTTGCCGCTAAAGATCAGGCGCGTGAGAGTATTTGTCTGAATTCCGGAAAAGATTGCGCAAAGCAAGCGGTAATGAAAAATAACTTTGCCCAAGTCAATGCGATGAATATGGTCGAAAACTTTCTCTATGGTCCGACGATCATCCGCAAGCTTGAGGATATGGAGAAAAACAATCTCTTTCATTATACGACCGTCGCTCCGCCGTGGTCCGATTCATTTTGGCCGGTTTATAAAGGACTGCTGGCACGTCGCTATGCAGATCCAGGTTATCCAAATTCAAAAAACTGGGCCGACAACTATGCCTATGGTCAAGCCAATATGGGCAGTGGTGGCAGTGCGGCCTCTCCCGCCGAAAAGTACGCGGCCTTGGTGGGCGATGGCAATACTTTGACCAATTCAATGTGGGCCAAAGGTCAGGTGTACATCAAAACATGGAACTTCGTGCCCACTTGGGTTGGCATCTGTCATGGTTGGGCACCGGCTTCAATCGTTTACCCTATGCCATATAAAACCGTGACTGTTCCGGCCTATGATGGTGGCTCAGTGACCTTCTATCCGTCAGACATCAAAGGTTTGGCTTCACAAGCGTGGGCCGAAGCTCCGCCGAAAGTTAATTTCTTGGGCGCGCGATGCACGAAGTATAGTCCCGCTGAAGATTCAATGGGACGGGTCATTGATCAATCCTGCTTTGATGTGAACCCTGGCGCCTTTCACATGGCAATTGTGAATCAGCTCGGCGTTTCAAAGCGCGGTTTTATCATGGACGCGACCTATGATTTCGAAGTTTGGAACTATCCTGTTTGGGCTTACAACTACCATTACTGGAATCCACAAACTTTAGCAGTTGAAGATCATTTTCAGAATGCCGTTGTGCCAATTGAGCAGTTTTCAATTGATAAGTTCAGCGCCTATCGATCACCACAGGCTAAGTATATCGTCGGTATCTCAATGGATGTCACATATGACATTGAAACTAATCCGAGTACGCGGCCGATCATCTCGGTGCCTCACCAAAATGTGCGCTACGTTTATGATCTGGAATTGGATGCCGATATGAATATTATTGGTGGCGAATGGTATTCGAATTTCCACCCGGACTTTTTATGGCAGCCAACACCTGGCAGTAAACCCTTGTCGATTGGTGAAAAGGCGATGGATAAGCCGGTCCCATGGGATGGCAAAGGACCGGTTCCAGCTGCGATCCATGCCGCGGCCATGGTCTCTTCGTCTCGTGCACAAGTGATCAGTTCGGTGATCGAAACTCTGATTGCGCTTTCTGCGGATAAGCCGCCAGTGGCAACCGGCGATGCTCCACCAGGCGAAGTGGATTCTCCAACGAATCCGAGTGCCCCGAGCAATCCGAACAACCCCCCGATTCCGACCGTTCCGAATTCTTCGACGCATTGATGAGGAGTTATGACTGCCAGCAGGCTAATTTTGCAAATGACTTTTGGCGGCGCTGCACTTCTGTGTAGCGCCGCACTTCTCCTCGTCACTGCCTGTGCCAATTCCGAAGCGCCTTTAAAGAATTTTGAAATCAAGACCATTCTTCAGCACACCCAAACCCGCGAAGAATGGAATGTCACTTATCAGACTACCACCGCAGTGAGTGGCCTGATTTTCACGCACCAGAAGAACCATTTTCGCAGCAGCACCTGGCAGATCGAATCCCCCGATGTGCATTTGGTCGTTCTCGGCGATAAAGAGGCGCTGATTTCAAGTTCACCGCGCTCGGAATGGCGCGTACGTTTCAATACCTACACAAACGAAGTTTACGATGATTATCCATTTATGACGGAGTTTACCGACGGCGGCACCAGTGTCTATACCGGCCATTTGGATGTGACTACTCTGCAGTGCCAGAGCACCTGCACGGTGAGTGACGTTCGCGAGCAATGGGCGCCTTCGAATGAAATGACTTATCAGATTTTTCCTGGCCCGGGTGAGTCAATCGTTGTTGATGACCATATATCAAGATTGCCAATTGAATTGAAACCAGGTCCACAAGGCACCTTGATTTATTTTGGCCAGGCGACGCCCACGGTCATGGGAGGTTATCGCCTTCTCGTTGATGAAAAGTTGCCGAAATGGATTCAATATGAAATCGATCAATACCTTCCACAGGTCTTGGATCTGTACCGCAACTCTTTGGGCTTTGACCTGCCCAAAGCGCCGATTATTTTTGTGCCCTACATCCCTGGAAATACTGTGACTCTCTCGAACGCCATCGGTGGTGTGATTAATCAACATCTGCAAATCGCGCTTTACGGCTCGCAATGGAGTAAAAGAACTGACAAAAACCGTGAGGCGCTCCTGAAGCTTCTGTTTCATGAAGTCTTTCATTTCTGGAATTCTTTTCGTTTTAAGACAGTCGATATTCCGGGAGGCAAGTGGCTGCACGAAGGGAGTGCCGATGCCATGGCCCATCTGGCTCTCCTTGATCTTGGCATTGTCAGTCAAACTCGCTATCAGCAGTTGAACTCAGAAGCTCTGAATCGCTGTCTGGTGGGCATCAGTGGGACCTCACTCGCACTATCAAAAACGCGAACGGAACTCAGAAATTTTTATGACTGTGGAATGGCCTTTAATCTGATGGCGCAAGCCTCAGTGGAACCAGCCGATCAACCGGATAATCTCTTCAGATTTTGGCGGGAGCTCTTTCATCAGGCAGAAAGCGCTGATCGCATTTACACGCATGATATGTTCTTTCACTTGATTGAAGGGCAAACGTGGGGAAAGGCGGCGCCCGCCTTCATTAAACAAATTGTAGCCCAACCCTTAACCAGTCCTGACGAAACATTTACAGAAGCCTTCAAAGGGCTCGGGATCAAATTGGAAACGCAAACTGATGCGTGGCCCAATTGGTACCATGAGGTCTTAAGTTCAAAAGCTATCGACTCAATTATGGCGCGAGACTGCCGGGGCAGTGGGGTCTATGCAATCGCTGATAAAATGGTGCAAATTGTCGGTGATCAAAACTGCGATCACCTCAAATCTTATTATCAAGCGATTTCAATTGGCGGCCACTCACTTTTGACTGCAGGAGTATTGGCCTATGATTTTATTCAAGAAACCTGTCAATTAAGTCCAAGTGTTGCCCTGAAAACAAATCAAGGTGAAATTGAGGCGGCCTGCCCAAATTTACCTCGGCGTCCGGCCTTTCTTCATTTCTAATCAGTGACATTTTATCTCATTCTGACAACGGGTTAAGAAAAATCACATAAATTTTGTTTCGCCTCATCCCCAGACCGGGTATTCCAATAAAAGGCAAGTGTGTAGAAATCGCAATTAAAAGGACGCGATTTTTTAACAAATTCATTGGAGGAATAAACGCCACGGAGATCACTTGCGCGTCCGGATGGTTCACAAATTGACGTGCAATCGTTGCGACTTTCGCCGACCTCAGACGACATTCGTCTTTAGCCACCTTGGCTCTTTGCTCAGCATCTAAAGGGTCGCGAACTTCAAGTTTGTTTTTCAGTATGTCGCTTTCGAAATAATCGGAGCCCTTCGGGCACGTTGCTTCGAAGTCGACTTCTGGCGTTTGCGCAGAAGCTTTCGCAAAAAGAAAGAGCTGAATGAAGAAAAGAGCGAGGATCAGTCGCATAAAGACGGATCGGTTGAACGAGCACTATGGTTTAGTGCGGAGAAAGATTTTTCGACGCCAGATGAAGGCAAATGAAAGGGCGGTTAGGATTAAAATCCAGCTCAAGGCGCTGGAAATACTGAGATCATAGGGCAATAGAGGTCCGCGATCATCTTCGCGAAACGTCTCCATCAGTAAGCGTCCACAGCCGTGCAGAAAAATCCACGCGACAAAAATCGAACCTGAAGGCCGCGGCGTCTTGGATTTTTCAAGTCTCAAGAGGACCAGCAAGGTCAGAGTTTCCGTAAGAATGGCATAGGCTTGCGTTGGATGGCGAAAAGAGAAGTGCGGTAAAACGCAGACCGAGCCGTAACAGCATCCGGTCAGCAAACACGCGACTCGGCCAAGGGCATAGCCGAGTGCCCCGACCGGAGCAAAGGTATCCAGCCAGCGGCCGATGGGCATTTTTCGCCGACGCATTAACCAAAGGCTAGCAACAGCCGCGGCAAAGGCGCCGCCGAAAAACACGAAGCCGCCTTCCCAGACATAGAAGACTCTTTCTGGATGATCACTGTAATATTCAGGGTGTTCAAAAACGATGTGAAAAATTCGGGCGCCTAGAAAACTCGCGACCATAATAACGAGCGAGAAATCGAGCGCGGTCATACGATCAAAATCACGGTCCTCGGCGCGCTTAATAAACCAGAAAATACAGAGGCAAAATGTCAGACTTATGACGAGGTAATAAGTAGGAATGGCGAGGCCGAATAAATTGAGATAGGGAAAAAATCCTGAAAAGTCTTTGACCGGGTTCACTCGACCTTCCTTGGCCGTTTAATATTTTCTGATATTTAGGCCTGAACCTTTTCCTTCTGCAGACGCCGAAATTTGACGACCTCAAAGTAGACGAGAATGGCGACACCACAGACGATGGCCATATCGGCAATATTAAAGGCCGGATAATGCCAATCATTTCGAACATGAAAATCCAAATAGTCGATCACATAGCGAAAGCGCAGACGATCGATGTAGTTGCCGATGGCGCCGCCAAAAACCAGCGATAGTGAAACGGCGGTGAGGCGATCCTCCTCAGGAACACCACGAAGAATGGCGAGGATGATCAGCAGAGCAACAGGTGGCATGGAGAGAAAAAACATTTCGCGAAAAAACGGATGAGTCGCCGCGAGAAAACCGAAAGCCGCTCCTGGATTTCGTACGTAGGTGATATCAAAAAAATCGCGAATCACCGTCACCGCATCGCCAAGCACGAAATGCGTATGAATATACATTTTCACGACTTGATCGGCGGTGATCACCGCGCCACTAATTGCACCCAGCATCAGATATTTGATCTTCATGAACTCACCACCAACCTACCGTCAATCTCAGGTCAATCTCACGTCAAACTTCGGACAATCTTAGGACAATCTTAGGACAAAGCCGTTACGCACTTCGGACAAATATGAACGAACTTGGCATTTTTCCCAGTGTCTGGACTAAAGTACCAGCAACGTTCGCATTTGTCGCCGTCGGCTTTCTTGGTTTCCACCTGATAGCTTCCCATCTTAACATGCACTTGGGAAACAATAAAAAACTCCTCAAGCATTTTCTCGTATTTTTGCAGGGCCGCGAGTTTATCTCCCTCAGCCGTTAGTATGACTTGCGCATCCAGACCTGAGCCAATGGTTTTGGTTTTGCGGAGCTCTTCAAGTGCTTTTGAGACATCCGAACGAATCGAAAAAAGTGTGGCAAAGTCAGTCGCCAATTCCGCACGGTCCCATTCAGAGTGCGCCTTTGGAAAATCTAATAAGAAAATGCTCTCAGGCTTTTCGCCTGGCATGTACTGCAAGGTTTCTTCCGACAAAAAGGTCGTAATCGGCGCCATCATCCGCAGCAGATGATCGAGAAGCAGGTAGAGGACGGTTTGCGACGAGCGCCGATCAATACCGTCTTTCTTCCAGGTGTAGAGCCGATCTTTCGCCATATCCAAGTAAGCGGCCGAAAGCTCAACCGTAAAAAAGTTATTGAGCGCATGATAGACTTTGTAGAACTCATAAGCCTCATAACCCGCCGTCACTTTGCGAATGAGGTCATGCAAACGACCTAGCGCCCACTGATCGAGGGTGGTCATTTGAGAAAACGGCACTTGGTTTTTTTTAGGGTCAAAATCCGAAATATTCCCCAGTAAAAAGCGCATGGTATTGCGAAAGCGCCGGTAGGTTTCGGTCACGCGGTCAAAGCTCTCCGGTCCGCAGCTCAGATCCTGGCCGTAATCTTCGTAAGCTGACCACAATCGTAATATCTCCGAGCCACTTTTTTTCGTCACTTCGGCCGGATCAACGACATTGCCTAGGCTTTTACTCATCTTACGGCCCTTGCTATCATTGACAAAGCCATGAGTGACGAGTGCCTTGAAGGGAGCTTCGCCGCGCGAAGCGATTGCAGAGAGAAGACTGGTTTGAAACCAGCCGCGATGTTGGTCGCTTCCTTCTATATAAATATCGGCAGGCACTTGCATTCCGGGACGACGTGCTTGAACCGCGGCATGACAAACACCGGCGTCAAACCACACATCTAAAATGTCCTGGCCACGGCGAAATTCTTGGCCGCCGCATTTTTCACATTTCTTATCACCGACAAAGTCAGCTTCCGCATGGCGATAGAAAGCTTCAATGCCGTCTTCTTTTTCAATGGTGTCGGCGACTTTGCGCATGATGGTCGCATCGACTAATTCATGATTGCAGGATTTGCAATAGAAAATTGGAATCGGCACACCCCAGATGCGCTGGCGCGAAAGCACCCAATCCGGACGATTTTCAACCATTGCCTGAAGTCGATTGCGACCCCAATCCGGCACAAACTGTACCGACTCGATGGCCTTGAGCGCCTTTTTGCGAATCGGGTTTTTTTCCATATCCATGCCAATAAACCACTGGGGCGTAGCCCGAAAAATCAACGGCGTTTTACTGCGCCAGTTGTGGGGGTATTGGTGCTCTAAAGTCTTGTGAGCGAGCAGATTGCCGTTTTCACGCAAGCGTTCAACAATCACGGGATTAGCGTCCCAGATTTTCATACCCATGTATTCGGGCACTTCATTCGTGAAGCGGCCTTCGGCATCAATTGGCGAATAAGGCTTCAGTCCATATTTCAGTCCAACTTGATAGTCGTCTTGGCCGTGCCCGGGAGCCGTGTGGACCATTCCCGTGGCTTCCATGGTAACGTGGTCGCCAACGACAAGCAGAGACGGGCGCTGATAAAAGGGGTGTTGCGCTTCGAGCCGATCGAGCTCAGCCCCTTTGACGGTGACGCCAGTTCCGGTGAGAGTGATCGCCGTTTCTTTTTCAAATGCTTCTTTGAGATCTTTAGCGATAATCAAAACCCCACGGTCGCTGTCGAAAAATTCGTATTCAAAATCAGCGTGAACCGAAATTCCTAAATTGGCAGGAAGTGTCCAAGGAGTCGTCGTCCAAATCACAAACGACGGAGTGGATTTAAATTTGCCAAATTTTTCAGAGCCCTTGGCAAATGGAAACTTCACATAGATGGCCGGGCTCTTATGCGTTTGATATTCAATCTCGGCTTCTGCCAAAGAGGTTTGCAGAGTGGGGCACCAATAGACCGGTTTTTCACCGCGATACAAAACGCCGTTTTCATGAATGCGCGCGAATTCGCGCACAATGTCGGCCTCGTACGAAGGCGCCATCGTCATATAAGGATTTTCCCAGTCAGCAATAATTCCGAGGCGTATGAATTGGTCCTTTTGCTTACTGACCCATTTGCCGGCTTCTGCTCGGCACAAAGCACGAATTTCAGAATCTGATTTCTCTTTGCGTTTCGGCCCCAATTCTTTGGTCACGTTTTGTTCAATCGGTAATCCGTGGCAATCCCAGCCCGGAATGAACGTCGCTTGGTAGCCCGACATATTTTTATATTTTACGACGAAATCCTTCAGACATTTATTCAGGACGTGACCAATATGAATATTGCCATTGGCGTACGGTGGCCCATCGGGCATCGTAAAAATCGGGCGCCCCTGATTTTTTTTAAGAATTTTATGGTAAAGGTCGCGCTTGGTCCAATCGGCAATCATCAGCGGTTCACGCTCTTGCAAACCAGCCTTCATTGGAAATTCAGTCACGGGCAGATTGAGCGTATTTTTATACTCAACAGTCATTGGGTAAAACCTCTTCATTCGGCAGACGAAACGGGAGCTATAAAATTATTTAATCAGCAGATTAAACTAGCAGATTTTTTAGATTTTTGTAAGCGATTGCGACCATGAGACTGATCGCTTCAGCATCTGTGGAAAGATTCAAATGCTCTTTGACTTCGCGAATCATCTGCAAAGATTTGGGGTGGACCTCGGCAAATTCCGAAAAATCCTGTAGCGGAATATGGCCATGGTTCATGGCCCTCTGCATATATTCATTTATTGCAGAGGCGCCTTGGGGCGGCGGCATCTGCTGCTGACCGGTTTGCGGCGGTGCTTGGTGTGTAAACTGACTCGTGTGCATTGTTGGCTGCAAGGGCGGATGCATCGCATGAGTTGGGGCTGTCATATGCGGGTGGTTCGCCTGATGGCTTGGCTGATGGGATTGATGGTTCTGCTGATGGTTCTGCTGCAAATTGCGGCGCGGATCTTTTGGATCCTCAAATTGCTTCAAGCCCTCGGCCAGGTGCTTTAAATCATGAATGAAATTCTGCGAACTCACCGGGGCATCGGCCTCGCCTGACCCCGGGCCAAATTTTTGCGCACGGAGGTACAGCCCGACGAGAGCGTCAGGTGAAGCGGCTTGTTTCTTAACCGACTCCGGTTGACTTTGGAGCCAGTTAAAAGCAACAGCCAGCATTTCGCGGGTATATGCCTGGGGAGGCAGTGTTGAACCAATTGCCATGGAGATCGACCGTACATTCGGCGAATTTGTGGATCAACTGAAAAACCAAATGTGATTAAGTTTTAAGCATATGATGCGATAAAATCTGAATCTCTCTGAAATTTGGGGGTTGACACTGAAAGTACCAGTGTCAGTTTCGGTATCAGCCCGGTCCCAGTCCGGTCCCAGTTTCAGTCCAGTTTCAGTCCTGTAGTCAGAAAACCCAAACTGGGCTGACACTGCCACTGGACCGAAACCGAAACTGTCAACGGGACTGCAGCTCCCGCCCCCGCTCATTTCGGCTCAATATAATCCCGCGCATTGATGCCGTATTTCTCGATTTTACGAAGCAAAGTCTTCTTCGGAATATTAGCGTGCAAAGCCGTTTGATTGATCCGGCCTTTAAAGGTCTTCAGCGCTTTGATAATGAACTCACGCTCAAAAGCTTCTTTGTGTTTATTAAAATCCAAAATTTCGCCGTTGATCGAGACCATCTCTTCATTGGCACCATCATCGACAGAAGCAGCGATCGGGCCACCTTCGCTCGCGTCGAGATCATCGGCATCGAGATCAGCAGCTTCCCCGTCGTCACCCAAATCAAGATCTTTAGCATTGATCGCCGAATTTAGGGTGATGCCAGTGGCCGTTAGCACCGTCTCAGGCACCGACTGCAGAGTCAGCTGATTGCCGTTTTCGAGAATAAAGGCGTGTTCGATGACGTTTTCAAGTTCGCGAATATTGCCGGGCCAAGTGTATTTTTTTAAACAAGCCAAGGCTTCCGGAGCGATACCGATAATACGTTTGTTGTGAGCTTTGTTGAATTTTTTAATAAACGTATTGACCAGGTGCTCAATGTCATGGCGGCGATCGGCGAGCGGTGGCAGAAAGATCGGAACAACGTTCAGGCGATAAAAAAGATCTTCGCGAAACTTGCCGTCTTTGATCATTTCTTCGAGCGGCCGATTGGTGGCAGCGATAATACGCACATTGGATTCGATTTCGCGGTTCGCTCCTACCGGCGTAAACATTTTTTCTTGAAGCACGCGCAGGAGCTTCACTTGCATATGCACCGGCATATCGCCCAACTCGTCTAAGAACAGTGTGCCGCCCTCAGCGAATTGAAACTTACCGATTTTTCGCGCATCCGCTCCGGTGAATGAGCCCTTCTCGTGCCCGAAAAGTTCACTTTCAAAAAGATTCTCCGGAATCGCCGAACAATTGATGGCGACAAATTTCTCGTCTTTACGAGCCGAATTATAATGAATCGCGCGAGCGACTAATTCTTTACCCGTACCTGAGGCGCCACGGATCAAAACCGGCGTATCGACTTTGGCAAGGCGGCCGATGATGTTAAAAACTTTTTGCATCTCAACCGTGTTGCCGATGATCTTGCGGCCGGCTTCAGTGAGAACGGGGGCACTCGCGGCGACATTTGAGATCAGGCTTTGGGCACTTAAGCCCTTTTCAACGAGCTTTACTAATTCCTCTGATTTGATCGGTTTTGAAATGTAATTAAAGGCGCCTTCTTTCACAGCACGAACGGCGTCGTCGATAGTGGCATAAGCCGTCATGATGAGAACGATGATACTTGGATCATGTTCTTTAATAAGCTTCAAAGCTTCAAGGCCATTGAGACGTGGCATATCGACATCGAGAATGACGAGATCAAACTTGCCGGCGCGGATTTTCTCCAATGCGTTCATGCCGTCAAAGGCTTCTTCGAGCTCGAATTGACCGCTTTGGGCCAAGGTTTCGCGTACCGAAAAACGTAATCCCTGATCATCATCGACAACTAAAATGCGCATACAGGACTCCTCATTCTGGCGACGTGGTCATTGGCAATTCAACCGTAAATGTCGACCCCTGTCCAGGGGCACTATCCACGGCGATCTTACCTTTATGAAGCTCCACGAAATATTTAGCAAGATACAAGCCAAGTCCTGAACCTTTTATAGTCGAAGACTTGGCATTTTTAGATCTATAAAATTTCATAAACACATTGGCTATCTCATCCTCAGGAATGCCAATGCCTTGATCAGCTATCTGCACCACGACACTTCCTTGATTTTCTTCGGTGGTCACTAAAACCCGCGTGTTTTCCGGGCTGTATTTTATCGCATTTTCGATGAGATTTGAAAATACCTGGCGCATCAGATCCGCGTCCATTTTAACGCTAAACAAGGGCTCAAACTCAGAGACGATTTCAATTTTTTTAGAGGCGGCTAAATAGCCGAATTTCTCAACAATATCAACCAGTAGCTGATTTACATCGCGGCTGTGTAAATGCAATTTGATTTCTTTGCTCTCAATGCGGCCCAGATTTAAGACTGAACTCACGAATTCGAGCAATTCATCGGCTGAGCGGGCCAGAGTTGCGAGCGCCTCTTTTTGCCGGTCACTGAGAGGATTGGGATCATGAGCCACGACTTCCGACATGCCTTGAATCCGGGCAATCGGTGTTTTTAAATCATGCGACATCATGCTGAGAAAATTTGTTTTCAATTCTTCGACCTGAGTCAATAGACGGTTTTTCTGAAAGTATTCCCAGCTGCGGCGATTCTCCATGATCAAGCGGTAGGGAATGAAAAAGTAATAGCAAATAAAAATCGACATGAACGAATGAGCCATGCCGATCCAATAACCCGTCAGCCAAAATGCCAGGTAGCAGGTCAGCGCAAAGCCAATCATCGCCCCACTCAAGACGCCGAGTCCACGCGTCGGTTTCACCGTGAGCACCACATAGATGGTTAAAATGGAGATGACACAGGTGAAAAACAAGTCCACCCAATGATGGGCGAGCGTCATCGCAGAGTTTTCGATCAAGGTTTCAAGCATATTGGCGTTGAATTCGAGGGTCGGCATGGCCACGACGTCGCGAGAAAACGGCGTTTTGACATAATCTTTGGTGGTGCCCTGAGTATCCCGGCCAATCAACACGATCTGATTTTCAATTTTGTCTTTCGCCCATAAGCCTTCTGCCGCCTCGTGGAAGGAAAAATTAGCGAAAGAATGAGTCGGATGAAAGTTGACGTAGACCTGGTTTGAATCAAGGTAGTCAAATAGTCCTCGAACTTTTTTTTCATCCTGCAAGTCAGAGTTATAGAGGCGGGCGACAGTCAAAAACAAAGTTGGGTCGCCTTTATAAGAAAGCACCATGCGGCGGCTGACTTCATCTTTAGCAAAGATGGAGCCGTCGCGAGAAATGGGCGCCGGAGCGGTCAAAAGTTTCTCAAACGGCGGATAAAGATGAAACCCCTCATCTTCGCCTTTGATCGGCAAATCAGGAATAGCGACGAAAAAATGCGGAAATGAAGAGGCCAATTCCGCGAGCTTTTTCAGCTCCTCAAAAGAACCTACGATTTCGTTTGGGTTGATCAAATAAACGATGACTTTTGCGCCTGCGAGTTTCAATTGCGCCAAAAGCCGGAGGTGATCACCGGCATTGGGAATGCGGCCAAGGCCTTTGATGGTATCTTGGTCGACTGAAACCGTAGTGATATGTCCTGAAACTGGAAACGTTGGCTTCAAGCGCACCAGGGCGTCGTAAAAGAGCGCTTCAATATAATCAAAATGAAATTGATTGAGAAGAAAGGCAATAGCCAAACCAAGACCAATGCGCACGATCGGAAAATAAAATTTCTTGTTTGGCTGAGGTAGATTCATCGCACCCTTTAATTAATAAACGCAATCAACAATCGCGGGGCGAGATGAAGAGAGCTGCTCAAAGAATATTCTTTAAGCCTCCTTCACTGGATGCTGTTATATTCGAGAGAAAATCAACAAGCCCGATTGTCGATCAACCTGAGGCGACCGAAATTAATCGCCAGAAACAGGAATACAACCCATTCCCATTTTTTTACTTTTATCTGTCGCTGATTTGCCTTTTTGCGCAGACTCCGTGCTTTTATTTGGTGTCACCTTTTTGATAAATTTCACGTCAGACTCCTTCAGGGCTTTTGCGTGCTTGCTCATAGAGTTCGATCCCTTTTGCAATAAGTGTTCTGGTTCTCGTACAAAATTCATGATCTGTTTTGTGTTTATCACCGGTGCGTAGACGATGCACAAACATGCAACCTCCGCCGCACAGATGTTTGGCCCAACAGCCACCGCAGCCGTGCTTTTCAATCAAGGGCTCGGCATATTCTTTCAGCTTCTCGTGATCGATAAAGAGATCGCGGCCCACTTCTTCTTTGGCGTCATTAACAAACCAATTGCAGGTATAAAAGCGGCCTTCGGTATCGAGCTGCAGGAGTGATTTGCCGGCGCCACAGTAGTTGTGAATACGTGACTGGCTGTCTAAAATGCGAAAGAAATGGTCAAACTGAGAAATTTTACGGACTGCTTTTTCGCCACCTTTTTGCCAAGCGAGATCGCCGACCGCCAACATGCCCTTTACATACAGGGGGCTGTAGATTTCATCTTCAGGGCCAGCGGCATAACCGAGGTTGATGCTGTCCCAATTGAAATCTTGAAAATACTGGTAGGTGCCGACGACGTCGTAGTTGTGCGCACCAAAAACACTGCCGACGCCCAAGTGGCCTAGGCGGTCTTTGACTTTCATCAGTTCCGTGACGCCCTTTAAGGTGCGTGCTGTCGATCCGAGACCACCGCGCGTGGGCCGGGCTTGATCATTGACCTCAGGAGCTCCATCGAGACTGACCGTGACGTGACAGCCAATTGATGCCAACATTTCAGCCACCTGCTCGGTGACTAAGGTTGCGTTGGTGACCAGTTCAAAGCGTAAACTGATCTTGCGACCGACTGTCTGCAGCTGAGCATAGCGGGCAATGCCTTTGACGGCCTCAGGATAAATCAGCGGCTCACCACCGAGAAAAGTGACAGTGAAGGTTTCGCCGTCGGGAACGCCATGCATGACGGTGGCTAGTTGTTGATAAGCCTTACTCAGATCAATTTTTTCGGTTTTCGAACCGTAAGTTCCGTCGCCCCCAGCGGCGCAATACGTGCATTTCAAATTGCAGATTTGCGCGACATTGATGGTGAGCGAACGAATCGCTTGCGGCAGGTTTGAGTCTTTCGCGGCAGGATCGATTTCCCGATTCCATGAAAGAATCTCGCTTTGCACTTCGCTTGCAACTGATTGCGGAGTTTTGAGGGCTTGCCAAACCAGCTCATCCAGCGCCGCCACCTGCAAATTATGGGCATGAAAGCCGACAATTCGCCCTTGCGCAGTTTTGATCGCAATGATGTTTTCGTACCGAGCTAGTTGCAAAAGGACACCTCATCAAATGAACTCACCAGTTACCTAGCAAAAAGCCGGCCAGTCTGTCAGGATCTTTCATCTGCAAAATTTCGTAATTTCAGCGGCTTATGGACTGACTTATGATGTCATTTGCGGACTCATGAGCTATTTACCGACTCGTCAAAAACTTGAGCGGGGTCAAAATGAACCGGGGGTACTCGTGGGGGGAGGCGTCGGAACCAATGAGAGCGGTGAAGCACCGGGCGGAATCTGCCCTTTGCGAAACACCAATTGCACGGGTTCTAGCGGCGTTTTGCCTTTGCTTGGAACGCCCAATGCTGAGAGTTGGGCCTCTCCTAAACTTGCCACTTCTGTGCCTTCGGGCCATTTGAAATCTTCGAGCGGAAAGCTTGCGCCATACGCTTTCATGTAAGCCGTCCATATCGGAACGGCGCCAAGGCCGCCAGTCAAATTATGAGGAGTGTTGTCATCATAACCAACCCAAACAACCGCACTGTGATAAGGAGTGAAGCCCGCAAACCAGGCATCTTTTTTATCGTTGGTCGTGCCAGTTTTACCAGCGGCTGGGTGAATGAATCCGGCCAAACGTGCCCCACGCCCTGAACCACTGATAATGGTTTGCTTCATCATGCCAATTAACTCCGCGGTCGTTTCAGGTGCGACCACTTGTTGAGCTTCTGGCGTGTATTGAAAGAGCGGATCTCCGTTAAGTTTTTCAACACGAATCAAATACGTCAGCGGTACCAGCGAGCCAAAGCGCGAAATGGTGCCGTAGGCTTGCAAGACTTCCCAGGGATAAAGTTCAAACGCACCCAGAGTGAGCGCAGGAAGTGGGTCAATCTTTGAGTTCACACCCATACGTCGGGCCGTATCGATGATGCCGTTTAACCCTACTGAAAGGCCAAGGCTTGCGGTCGCAGCATTGAGCGATTCTTTCAAGGCAAAATACATCGGAATATCACCAAAATATTTCTCATCAAAATTATGGGGCGACCAAGTTTGCCCCTGATATTTGTGCGTAAACGGCGCATCTTTTAAAATTGAAACTGGCGTGTAGGGCTTTCCGTCGGGTGACAGAGATTCAAGTGCGGTAAGAAAGACAAAAGGCTTCATGATCGAACCGACCTGCCGATGACTGTCCGTGGCACGATTGAATTGGCTCAGCTGAAAGCTGCGCCCACCAACGACAGCTTGAACCTGGCCGGTGAGTGGATCGCTTGACAGCAGAACCGCTTCGAGATTTTTACCAGCGGCTTTTAACTTCTGAATATGCGGATAGGTTTTTTCCAGATGCTCGATGCCGTTTCGGACGGCTTGATAGGCGGCTTCTTGGGCCCGTAAATTAAGACTGGTGAAAACTCTGAGGCCGTCTGACTCATCGATGGCCTTTTCATTGAGCTGATGCCGAACTGCCTGAACAAAATAGGGCGCTGGCTCGCTCAAGCTGCGCGGCGGTCGCTCGGGAAGTGGCGCTGCTTTGGCACGCTCACTCTCACTGCGATCAATGAATTTCAAATCCGCCATGCGATTCAGAACAAGACTACGACGTTTCAGGGCGTTTTCCGGTTTCGTAAAGGGATTAAACAAGCCTGGACTATTTACGATGGCCGCGAGAAGAGCGCATTGCTCAAGATTTAAGTCGGCAAAGCGCGAGCCGAAATAATGTTCCGAAGCCGCGCCAAAACCGCGAATCTGGAAGGGACCGTTGGCCCCCATGTAAATTAAATTGATGTAAGTTTCGAGAATATCTTCTTTGCTGATATGGGCTTCGACCAAAATCGCCATGACGAACTCGGTGACTTTGCGTTTAATGGTGCGCTCGTCGGTCAGGAAATAGTTCTTCACCAATTGTTGCGTGAGAGTGCTGCCACCTTGGCTCACGCGGCGCTTGATCACGTTTCGGTAGAGAGCGCGCGCCAATCCCGTGAAGCTGATTCCGACGTGGTCCCAGTAGCTGGCATCTTCGATGGCGCGAAGTGCATTGATGCAATTGTTTGGCGCCTCAGAAAGCGTGACATACGTGCGCAAAACTGGTTTGTCGCCGTAATACTGGGCGAAAAGTTCAGGCTCGAGAGCCGCTGCCATAGCCACCTGGGGCGGATCTCCGGTGAAAGTGGCGAAAATCTGATCGCCGTCAGAAAAAGCAATGATTTGTGGGACTTCCGTGCGCGGTCCGCCGCTGCTGCGTGGCCGTTCGGAATTCATATAAGCGAGGCAGCGCGTGATTTTCTCGGCACCTGGTGGCGCAGGAATCAAAGTGCGGCATTCATCACCGGTCCACAGTGAATAGGTGCCAGGAAAAGTGCCATCAGCATTGGCTTCGACATTTAAGCGCTTGCCGAAATCGCGCTGAACAAATTGATGGCGAGTGAAAAAGCTTTGAAAATAGGCAAATGGAATTGTGCTTCCCGGGTGAATCATTTCAGGGGCGGAGTAAAATTCCACTGGCGAGCCAAAGCGTTTTTGCGCAAAACGTTCCTGAATACTTCGATCCAATTTAAAGATCCAAGTGGTGATCGAGATGATCACCAGCGTCAGGAGAAGAGTAGAGGCCAACAAGGCGCGTTTGAGATTTTTTGAAGCAGTCATGATGCTTGACAATAGATTGAGCCGAACGTTTAGTCAAAGGCATGAAATTGACCCATATTCAAATGGACCGGTTGGTCCGAAAAATCTTCGAAGAGCTCAAAAAAGATAACATCATTCAATTCAAGACTCCGGAAGACAAGGTCTTTAAACGCGCGGTCGAACTCGTGCAAAAAGACTATCAGCAAGAGGCTGAGCTGGATCAGGAAGTGAATAAGGTGCTTGATGATTTGGAGCGAAAAAACGCGGGCGAATTTCAACGTTATAAAATGTTTCCTCTATTGAAAAAGCGCCTGGCCAAGGAAAAGGGAGTCATCCTGTGATTCTTTCTGAAGAACGCCAGTCGCACCTGGCGCATCTCGTGGTTGATGGAATATGGGAAGACGATTTGGTCGAGTACACGGACGAAGACAATGCGATTCGCATTGCCAAGCGCGCCGTCGTTCAATGGGTCAAAGATGAGGCCAATACCGATCTGGTCGTGCGTGAAAAAGTGGCATCGTTAAAACGAAATGTGCTCGAAGGCACGCCTGAGTGGGACATCATGTATTCGAAGTACTATGAAGAGGAGATGAAGAAACGTGGCAACAAATAAGAAAACGAAAAAGCCAGCCGTTAAGGCGAATAAATCAACACCGGCTAAAAAAAGTAAACCGGCTGCAAAAGCAAAAGTGAAGGCTGCGCCGAAAAAGTCGGCAGCAAAACCTGCAGCTGAAAAAATGAAGAAGCCGATGAGCAAAGGCAAAACCGTTGCCCCAAAGACTGGTCAGAAGACTGGTCAGAAGACTGGTCAGAAGAGTGGTCAGAAGAGTGGTCAGAAAACTGGCCAGAAAACTGGCCAGAAAGCTAAGGCCGCATCAGCTCCAGCGAAAGCCAACAATGTCGCGGCTTTTTCACGTAAAAAAACCACTCCAAAATGGAGTGAGTTTTTCACACCACTTGATGATCGCGTTTTAGTTGAATTAGGTGCGGCGGTCGAGAGAACTCCCGGTGGACTTTTCGTTCCTGATTCAGCTGCCGAAAAGCCAGTGCAAGGCATCGTCGTCGCCGTTGGCCGTGGTCATCGCGGCAAAAAAGGTCGGATGCGGCCTCTTGACGTTCAATTAGGCGACCGGGTTTTGTACGGTGCATATACTGGTTCAAAAGTTCAACTCGAGGGCCAAGAATTACTGCTTCTTCGTGAAGCAGAAATTATCGCTGTCTTCAAAGATTGACGCGCGAAAGCGTGTATTTGCTAAACGTATTGTAATGTATGGCACTGTGATGTTTTGATTGACTCAGAAGAGGTCCATGCTACTTCTGAGCCTGAATTGTGAGGAGATGACCATGCTCATCCGAGGTAAGATTTCTTGGCGTTCATCGGTATTTTTATCGGAATTTTTATCGGTAGTTTTGATATTTTTGATGGTGGTTTTGCAGAGTCTTTTGGCTCGTCAGGCAAACGCCGGTGATTTGAGTTGGTCCGGTCTTTACCGGGTTGAAGCGGTCAAAATTAAAAACGCTGAACTCACGTCAGATAATAATGACAAACATTACCTTTTGCAGCACTTGCTGCTCTCGCCAAAGATTGTCGCGAGTGATGGTATTACCATTTATGGCCGCTTTGATATTCTCAACAATCCGACATTTGGCGTTGATAATGCGTCAGGTGAATTTATTGGTTCAAGCCCGAATCGCAATGCACCGACTCCTGGCACAAATGGCGATAATTCAAATGTCTTAGCTCGACATGAACGCGCCGGCGATCTGGCCGTGACCCAGCTTTATGTCACTTGGGTCCAAGAATTTGGCGTTCTTGTTGCTGGCCGCACACCTTTGCAGTTTGGATTAGGTACGGCGTACAATGCCGGCAATGGCATGTTTGATCATTACCTGACCACCGAGGACATGCTCGGCTATAAAGTCATTCTCGGAAATTTCTTTGTCATGCCGATGATGGGTAAAACCTATCAAGGTAATCCCGGTGATGAAGGCGATGTGAACGATTACATGCTGCATGTGCAGTACGATAATCCAGAAACTGAACTCTCACTGGGTGCATTTTATCAATTGCGGGTTGCAGGTATCGCCGGCAATGATGTGCCGAGTGGCAGTAATAATTTGGGCGGCCCCGGTTCAACCGTTGTCGATGGTTATAAACACCAACAGATTTCACTTTACTCTTCTCAAAAAGTTCATGAATTAACGATCGCTGCTGAGGCGAACTTGCTCACTGGCGAGCCGGGAATTCGCACGACGAACGGTTCATTGGTGAAGTTCAATGGCTATGGCCTCGCCGGTGAGGTTCGTTGGAATCCACCTGAAGGTAAATGGTTTGGTAACTTAAAGCTCGGTATCGCCAGCGGCGATGATCCGGGTACAACTGATACTTATGAAGGCTTTGCCTTCAATCGAAACTATGATGTCGCCATGCTTTTGTTTAATCACCCTTTGGGCCAGGCCGATTTTCTGCGCACGGGTTTAGTTCGCAACAACTCAAAAAATGCCTCGAGCTATATTGATACAGAAGCTCTTAGCAACGCATTGTATTTTGCTCCCAGCATTACCAATCGCTGGAGAGATAATTTTACTTGGGGCGCCACTTTTGTTTATGCCCTCTTAAATAAAGATCCTATTGCCGGAACTTCGGGTTCAAAAAGCCTTGGCTATGAATTGGATTTAAATATTACCTACAAACCTTTTGAGCGCCTGACATGGGTTAACGAAGCTGGCTTTCTGATGCCTGGCGACGGCTTTAAAGGTGGACCGGCACAAAGTTATGAAAATCGATTTGCATATGGTTTGATTTCCAAGGCCGCCATTAGCTTCTAAGTACATGATTGAATGAGCACCTTTGAAACAGCTTGATCACATCTTGATGGACATCTTGAAAGACATTTTGACAGACATCTAGATAGCGATGGCGGAGCAGGGCCCCGGGGGGAGAAATCCCCCTGGTTTTTTTTTGGCGCGCTTCGGTTAGAATAACTGGCGTCCGCCGTTGACCGGAGGAATCGGGTTCGAATTACTAAATCGAGAATTAAATCCAACGTTATTAAATCCCGAATTGTTATTAAACGTATTGGTGTTGAACGGGTTATTGTTAAAGTTCGAGCGAGTTTGTACCGGATTGTAGCTAGAGTAAAATGGGCTGGTGTTGAAGCTGGTGTTGAACTGATTCGATGCGTTAATCGGATTGTTGTTGTTGCTGCCATTATTAAACGGGTTGCCGCGAACCGAAGCAATTCCGTTCACGCCATTAAACGTAGAGTTGTTTCCGTAGTTATTGAAATTCGGCATATTGAAGTTCGGCACTCCGATGGCGCGGCGTAAAGCATCACTTGAGTTGGCGCGAATGGCACCCAGGTCAGAAGGCATTCCAGAGGCGCTGTCGAGCGTGCTCGGAAACTGCATGCGGTTGATATCGTTTTGCATCGCCACAAATGGCTTCAGTGTGGCCGTGTAAAAATCCGACGGAAGGCTGGAGCGAAAACCTTTGAGATCCGTTAGAGCTCCTGATTTGAAATCACTAAATTGCGACTTTAGATCCTGATAGGTGCCATACGCATTTGTTAATGTTGAGCGTGAATCTTGAACATTGGCGGCGGCATCTTGAAGAGCAGTTTGCATATCAAAACTGACGTAACCATAGGTGCGACGTTGCACGTCGGCCTGGGCCTTAAGTGTGGTGTACTCAGTTATTGCTGTGTTGTTATCTTTCCAAGCGCTTTTCAAATCCTCTTTCACGCGAGCTCGTTCACTATCGAGCTTTTCTTTTTCACGTGAGACCACACCAGCGGCGGCATAGCCCTTGAATTCTTCCACCATTTTATTTAAACGCGTACGATCAATTCCATAACGTGAACCAACACGCAAAAGCGCCGAGGCCGTTTCTTTGGCTAACGCGATACCCTCAGAGACATCACTAGGTTCAGAGCTTTCAACAAGTCCGCGGATTTCTGAGCGCAGGTCATCAACGATTTTTTCAACGTCACTCAGCAATGACTCTTTACGGTGTGCTCGATCGTAGTTGTTTGACGACAACAGACCGGGAAGGCGAGTTCGGATATTACAGCGGGCTTCTTCTTTGTCGGTCATCTGTGTGTAAGTCGTGCCAGTTTTGCGGAGTTTGCACTCTTTCACCATCTCATCATTGGCGACGGCATCAGAAATGGCCGGAGCGCTCGTAACCACATTGAGGTTGTTTTGCTGTTCGGCATTGGTTTGTGTTCCACCAGTTGTCGTCGAGGCCGCGGCCCCGTCTTTGCAATTAGTTGAATCTTTTACGGCCTGGATCAATTTGTCTCTGAGCAAGTTTCTTTTCTCGAGGTTGTCATTGTAACCACCAGGAATCACCTGCGGTGAAGCAGCGGGAGTAAAGCAGCTCGAGCCTTCACAATGCGGGTCACTAGAAATGCGATCAATCATCGCCATAGTTTCTTTTTTGTCAGGCGTGCGCATATTGGACTCAATAAAATAGAGTTTATAGGCTTGCCCGCAAAGGGTGACGTGTGACTCGCCCATGGGGCCTGAAATTGTTTTTTGATCGACGACAGGTGCGGCAGGAGCTGGCTGCTCGCCTGGTGGGGGCTGAACACCGCCAGTGGTGACTGTCTCTGAGGCCGATTCGAGCAGGCGGTCATTGCCGGAATTATGAAAGAGTGAATTCCAAGAGACATTGGCGCCTAACACCATGAGCAGTACGGCTTTAAGTGCCGCTTGCTTATTGAATTGAATTTGTCGCATGGTCTTCCTCCTCGTTCGAAGTGCTCATCCAAAAGCACTCGGGCTTCGTTCAACAGAAACTAATCCAAAAGCCGTTCCAGTCCCGACATTTTTCTAAACTATTGAAATTATGTGTTTTTGAGACCATTTGCGGAGCGACTAAAACTTGTGCAGGTGTTGATCTTTCTTGCTGGGCGAGCGTTCGACTGGTTGAGGGCACGTCGTTTCAAGGGGTTGGCTACAATGATTGATTGGACACTCGAGTTTTACAAAATCCGGCACTTGCCAGAATCTCCTGAGTCTGGTTTGTAAAGGGCATGAAACTTCGCTTTGAACCGGCGCCACGGTCTTCTGACGTCGCCCCTCAAGATTGGCAGGATTGGCATTGGCAAATGCGCCACTCGCTGAAATCCATAGATGATTTTGCTCGTCACTTTGATTTGACAGATGCCGAGCGCAGAGGATTTTCAGGCACGCAGTTTCAGTTTCGTACGACTCCTTATTATGCCTCTTTGGCCGCGAAGTCTCATTCGCTTAGAAAAATCGTGGTCCCGCACGGTTCTGAATTGAGTGAAGGCGCCCAGCAGATGCTCGACCCTTTGGGTGAGCGCAAAAACAATCCGGTGCCACGCTTGATTCATCGCTATCCTGATCGAGTGCTTTTCTTAGTCACGGATTTTTGCAGTGTTTATTGCCGCTACTGCACGCGCAAGCACTTCACTGGACAGGAGCAGTCCTTCGCCAAAGCTCCAGAATATGAACAGGCACTGAAATACCTTCGTGAGAAAACCGGCGTTCGTGAAGTGATTCTCTCTGGCGGCGATCCGTTGACTTTGTCGGATGCGATTTTAGAGCGCGTCATAAGTGATCTGCGCGCTATTGAGCATATTGAAATCATCCGCATCGGCTCGCGGATGCCGGTGGTGTGCCCGATGCGTATCACTCCTGAACTTGGACAGCTGCTTCGTCGGCATAATCCAGTTTATATGATGACTCACTTCAATCACCCGCGTGAACTCACGGCTGAGGCGGCTTCTGCACTTACGCTGCTAGCAGATCATGGTTTGCCTTTGTTTAATCAGTTGGTGCTCTTAAATGGAGTCAACAATCACCCGGCAGTGATTCAGGCTTTGTCTCGGCGTTTACTTTATCTGCGGGTGAAACCCTACTATATGTTTCAGTGTGATCCTTCGCAAGGCACCGATCACTTGCGCACGAGTGTCGAGGATTCAATCGAGATTCAGCGCGAGCTTTGGGGCCATCTCTCTGGTCTGGCGATGCCGAATTTGTCTTTGGATATTCCGGATGGTGGCGGCAAGGCTGGCCTCGTGCCGAATTTTCAGGTGGCACATGAAGGGCCGGTGCGGCGCTTCGTGGGTTGGGATGGGGTGACGGCTGAGTATGTGAGTCCGCCGGCCGCATCGATCTTGAAGCCTCTGGATGCTGAGGATTATTTTTCAGAGTGGGAGCGGTTGAAGGGGGCTAAGGGGTAGGTGGATTCTGACTTCGTGTTCCACGTTCCGGGACTAGTGGCTCGCTCTGCTGATCGGGGTGGGGCAGAGAGTTGACCCCAATGTTGCATAAACTTTCGAGTCGGAATGCTCCAGAAGCCCGAAGGTGGCGGCTCGCGCAGGAAAATCTGGACGAGGCGTACGTATACCGTACGTTGAGTCCAGATTTTCTGAGCAAGTCGTCAGATTCGGGCTTCTGGAGCAAGCGTCAGCGGTTCCGACCGAAAGTTTATGCAACATTGGGG
>JAYVXN010000035.1:0-2702 GCA_043785085.1 Bdellovibrionales bacterium
TGCAAAAAGGTCTGATAAACTCCGCAAATTCTCATCAACCACCGAGTTTTCCAAACCAAGTTGAGTCCGAGTGTATCAAAAATGTCCTGGGACGGCGGACTGCGATGGTCTTCCGAGCCAGGCCAAAACCAGTTGATTAACTACCGCCGGACACATTCCGGTCTGAGCCACGCGCGGTTGCATCGGTGAAAACATAGATAGGTACGCCATGTGGGAAATCGGTGTGCCGACCGTGTTTTTTCAGAGCATGCGCCGCGCGCTTGGTTGGGTTGGAATAGTTTTATTGAGCTCTATGTCGGATTTTCTCCGTCGTCGAATTTTCTGGTACGGCAATGGAACTCAGGGCCTGCAGGGATTTCTCCTGCAGTTTTTTGCAAAGTTCGGCATTCACTCTAAGAGCCAACTTTGCCCGTTGCAACGGTTCGGTGGGGTCGCCCGGCATTGGTCTTTGCCCCGACAAGAGATTGTAAGAGCGATTCAATGCTGTAGTGATCCCCAAGTCTTTGTCGAGAATTGCTTGGTATTGTAACAACAGAGGGCCCACGCCTGACAAGTCTCGTTGATAGGTATTTTTGTCTACTTGCATCTGCCAATCGGAGGTGTCAATTCCGCGTGACTCAAACAAAAAACGAAGGACGGGATTGACCATAGTGCCAGCGGTGCGAAAACCCTTTTCAATGGAATCAACTTTGTATTGCGCCAACGCTTTGTTTTCTCCGGTCCAAGACTTAATTGCTGGATCCTCACAACTCGTTCCATGAGGCACTCCCAGTGGGTGGACATTGCATTGAGGTGATTGTTGCACCAAAAGCCTGTCCTGGGTTTGCCCGTTGGCGATTTGTAGTATGGCCAGTCCTTGCTTTTTATCGATTTCTTTGTCTTTATCATTTCTCTTGCGAATGAGATCCTCGCACAGTTTTGGCAAATCGCTGGCCGTCTGGATTTCTGGCAGAAGTGATTCCTTCTGTGACATTTCACTCAATGCGCTAGCTGGAATCCACTGCTTCAAATCAAATGGATGACTTTTTAACTCATTGCCCACTAATTCAGTCGATCCGTTGCAGAAAAAAGAGCCAAGAATAACGAATTTGTATTTTTCATAATCTTTGGATACGAGGATCGCTTTGACGGTGCGCCGATCATTGACATTCGCTAGCATTCGATCGATATCAAAGAGCCCTTCTGCGCCCCCTGTAAAAGCATTTGCGGCGATCTCAATGCCAGCCGCCAAGCATTTATATCGCTGATTCTTAAAAGCTTGTGCGGATTGTTCATACATGGCTTTCATATAAGCACCCTCATACTTGCCGCAAAAGTTGTCACCCGATCCTAAGCCCCCTACTAAACGTGGCCAAAGGCCGACCGGATCAAAAATCGTTTTGAGGCCTTCATCGGAAAAGGCGCCTTCTTTCCCGTGGCAGGTGACACACAATTCTGGATTCTGATCCCCCAGATGAAACTTGTCCTTTTTTAACTCAAGATCATACATGGCGACAGTGTCGTGATACTTGTCATTGTAGAGTAGTTCAATGCTAGAGGTCTGTCTCAGACTTGGGTCGCCACCATTGATTGAGAGCGCTAATTCCAATTCATTTGTACCGGGACGCTTACAAAACATGATCACACGGGGGTTTTTAAAATCTGAATTTTGCCCAGCGATACTTTCAAAGGCGATGGCAAGATCAGTGCGGCATGATTTTGGCAAACAACAGATGGCATCGTCTATGGACTTGAGAGTGTTCGCGTTTCTTTCAAGATAGCTTTGAATGCCAAGGGGATTGATGAGATGCTCATCCATCGGCGTCGTCAGACATTTGGGTTCCGGCGGTCCGTTGTTTTCAGCCTGCCGAAGTGTGACTTTGGCTTGACTGAGGAGCGCTCGCCAGTTTTGCAGTATTTTTGGATCAACATAAATTTGATTTGCTTCGATGAGGTTGATATTGGCGGCGACGATTTCGGATTTCTGTCGAATACTTGCTGTGTCTGCCGCCGGCGGTCTCAATCTCGTTTCAAGATCCACTGCAGCGAGCCCAGTGTTCATAACAAGTTTGTCTCGCTCCGCATCGAGCTTGAGCGTATCGGAATAAGCTTGAGGCTCGGTAGAGACCGTAACGGCAATGGACAATAAAATAATAAATGCAAATGGCCGGATAGAGGGTGCCAACACCTGCCTCGATTTCTAGTTGTTTGCGCCATTATATCGGAGCTTGTTGCGCAAGCCAAATTGGTTTGCAACTTCTGGCTTTATGCCCACCCGACAATTGTCTTGCTGTAAAAAAGGGAAATCATCAGTGGGCCGGGACTTGGTCTAGAGTCGAAAGGACAAAACGACTGAGTCGCCGCGTGGCCTCAATGGCATTCATTGTCGTCCGGCTGCCGTCATTTCCTTGCTGCCATCGAGAAACTTAGCAATTCTCTCGTATGAGAGCGGCTCCTGCTTCAACTCAGAGAGAATATTGGGATCAATAAGGTTTTTCATCGAGGCTTATCCTGCCTCGCCCCACTCGATTTTTGTGAACTATGTCAGGTTTTGTAAATTATTTCTAACACTGTCTAAGTTATTATCTCCCAGACATTCACTGCAACTGTCCCTGAAACCGGGGGCATATTGGGTTGGTTCGCGTCGGCCCGCTGAGAAATGACCTCGGCGGCGGTTTTGCCGTGGGCCGCCCAATGGATTTTGTTCTGCACTGTTTTAAAAA
>JAYVXN010000036.1:0-8882 GCA_043785085.1 Bdellovibrionales bacterium
CTACGGAGTGAGTAACGATTTATTATTGGGGGGAACTATGATGCGAATAATGATAGGTCTAGCAGCGACAGTAATAATGGGATCTTTGGCCGTGGCCGCACCGACCGCGAAAACGACTGCGGTCGCAAATGAAAAGATTCATTTTTCAGTGGGACTTGGTTACCGAATTTGCGCCCCCGATACGCCGCCACCGTCATTGGTCACCGCCTTTGATTGCCCCGGTCTGGAGTCGACCTTAAATCCCGTCGAAGTCGAATTGGTTTCCAAACCGAGTTCCTCACCTTCAATCAAATACTGGGAAGGTACTTATGCCGATTCGGTGACGTTTCGATCGCGCAAGTACACTGTCAAACTCGAGATGCTGGTCATGATGTCTGAACAAAATGGAGTCCGTACGGCCTATATTGATGGACGTTTGACTGATACCATGGGTTCAAAGTCATCGTACTTTCGCATCGCCGGAGCAGGTGGTTACGATAAGCTCACCTACAGCACCGTCTATAGTATCCCCTATAGCTATACGTCTAACGGAGAAGCTGAGGAATTTTCCGGCGTGCTGACAGTTTCTTCGCTCGTGCCAGAAGGAACTCATCCGCTCATTCCATAGGCAAGATCAAGACATAAAAACTTATTTAGTTTGTCGCCGATCCGGGCTTTGCACCATGCTTGGTTTTTCCTTGTTTCGGTGGCGCATGTCCTGAATCTTGTCCACAAACCGTCCCGTTAATAGCTAAATAACCTGACTCATGAGAGCCATTCGGAGATCTGTGAATCCAGTGTAGGATGGCGCCATCCGGAGACGCCGGATACGGCCCTGACTGGGATGTTGACGTAATGTAATCACCACACGCCTCGACCGAATCACCCACTTGCGTTTGCGGCAAGCGACCAAAGGCTTCATTGTAAATCACTTCAATTGAATCAGCCGGTGTTGCTCCGATCTGAACTTCAAAGTGGTGATGACCAGAATGATCAGGATAGATTTGCACAAGTTTTCCCTGAACATGACCACGGCTATGGAATTGATTCTTGGTGGTTTGCTTCCACTGTAAAACCTGTGCATTGTTGACCGGCAAAACCTGGCCAGCTGCCTGGCATTCAGGAACGACATCAGTAAGAACTTCTGCACTTGCATTCAAACAAAACAAAAACGTTAAACCTAAAACTAAACTTTTCACAAATCCCCCCCCACATTGGAGTTGCGACACGCAAAACTCATTTTTTACGTTGAAATGAAAAACTAATGGAGGCGTTCGCTCATGACAATCTAATTTTTAGTTTCCGCCACACTGTATCTATCAAAAAACAGAATCATTACAAAGCCGACGCTGACACAATTGGAAATTGACTTTCGCTTGCCAATTGACCGAAATTAGACTCGAAATGCTCGCATCTTTATACCACTTATCAGTTATTTTAATAGCGGCCCGAACAACAGTTCTGGCCCTGCTCCTAATGAGTTTCACCTGCTCTGCAGCTGAGCTCACCTTAAGTGACTGTCTAAAGACCGCCCAGGGCCGCTCATTGCAAAATATCTTGAGCTCATTCGATGAACAGCGTGCCCATGCCGCTGTCACCGAGGCCAAAGCGGTCAATCTGCCGCATTTGTCCGCGATAGGTGCCTACAGCAAATCAGATGATCCGGCGACCCAGCTGCCTGATGCCAATAAGGCCGCGATTCGCGTCGAACAAAATGCCTTTCCGTTCAGTGCCACTTGGCTCAAGCAAGAGCAAAAAAGTCTTGAGGCTGAAATCGCGCAATTAAATCACTCGGTATCGCAAATTGAAGTGCGCTTTTTAGTCAAACAACTCTATTTTTCTATATTGCGCGATGAGGATACGATTCGGTACCTGGCCGAAATCGAAAAACGCCTTCAGTCTTTGAACGACACGGTGATTCCCAAGTTTTCCATGGGCCGAGCGCCTTCTTTTGACTTAGTCAAAGTTCAAGTGGCTCTGGCCGATTTAAGCCGCAATCGTGAGCAAACGTTGGCGCAACTGACCGGCGAAAAAACTCAGCTCGCTGCCCTACTCGGCCTTGAGTTGAAAACCCCCCTCACGCTGGCGCCGATTAAAAGCTTGCCAAAGAACTTGCCAAAGAACTTGCCAGAAAAATTGCCAGAAAAATTTCCAGAGATGTTCAACATTCAAGAAACTTCGCCCCTTAGCCACCCGTCACTTCTAGGCTTGGGCAAGCAGATTCGGGCCTCGGAGATCGGCTTACGCTCGGAAAAATACGCACGGTGGCCACTTTTATCGGCTGCTTTTGAATATGGTTATGCCGGACAAACTTCAGATACGATGACACTGGGCTGGGATTTCTCCGTCGGCTTGAAATTACCGCTCTGGAATTGGAATGAAATCACCTCGCAAGTCGAGCAAGCCCAAGTGGCGGTTCACCAGGCTGAAACGCAACTCAAAATTGAATAACAGAAGGTTACGGCCGATCTCGAGGAAACTCAGGCTATGGCAGAAGCGCATTTACGCGATCAAAAACGCTTGCAAACCCTCGCAGCGTCGGTGCAAAAAGCCTCCTTGGTTTCGATTCAACGCTATCGCCAAGGGGCCATCGGTATCGTTGAAGTCTCAGATGCATTGAACCTCTGGTCACAAAACCTTCTGAACGAGCGTTCGGCCTATTATAATTATCTGCTCGACTTGGCTAAATGGGAGCGTCTCATGGGTCGAGAGACAGTTCATTATGAAAATTAAATTCTTGTTTGTACTCAGTTTATTGACAATGAATGGCTGTAAGGCTGAAAAAGTCACCTCTGTAATTCCTGACTTGAAAGACGAGCCTGAGATCGTACAAGTCAGCCGCCAAGATATGATCAGGCTCATCCCTGCTTACGGAATTGCCGTCAGCGATGGGGAACTGCGCTTTGAAGTGAACATTGAACAAGCCGATACCGCACAAATAAAAATCGGTGCCAGTGCTAAAGTCAACGCACCTTCGACCGGCCAAGCCGTGAACTGCGAAGTTACGCGCTTGATAAAAAATGTCAGTGCCGAAACCGGCCAAGCCCTCGCTTGGCTCAAGCCAAAATCAGCCAGCCCCATTCTTCCGGGCGAGTTTATTATTGCCGAACTCAATACCGGAATTAAACATCAGGTGCTGGCGGTGCCTCAGCAAGCCATTTTTATTCGCGATGGTAAACAGTTTGTGTTGCGCCAAGATGAAAAAGCCAAACCACCCTTTCAAGCAATCGAAGTTGAAACGGGACTGGCAGCGAGCGGCAAAACTGAAATTACCAAAGGCCTCAAGGCGGAAGAGGCGGTTATCGCCCGCGGCGGCCTTGGATTTCTGTATCCCGATTTCAAAAGTGCGGGTGATTGATGTTTACCAGGGCCCTGCACCACCTCTTGAATCGTTCAAGCTGGTTACTTTTGGCCGTCGCTGCGGTGGTCGTCGCTGGAGTCCTGTCTTACTCAGGCCTCAAAGTCGATTTGTTTCCGCCTTTGAATTTTCCGATTCTCAACATTATTACCGAAATCCCCAGCTATTCCTCTTTTGAAATTGAACGACAAGTCACTACCCCGATTGAAAGTGCCGCGAGTGGAGTTTTGGGAGTGCAAAAAGTCCGCTCGACTTCCGCCACCGGTATCTCCATGGTTTCAATCGAGTTCGCTTGGGGAACCGACATGGTTTTATCGAGGCAACTTCTAACAGAAGCCTTAGCCCAGGCCAGTGGCCAATTACCACTGGGTGCAAATTCAAGTATTGAAAATCTCAGTGCGACACTCTCCATGATTGAAGGCTATAGCCTCCAAGGCGGCTCAGACCTCATTGCACTTCGTGATCAGGCTCTTTATGATTTAAAACCAAAATTACAGCGCATCCCCGGCGTTTATAAAGTGGTCGTCATGGGCGGTAAAGTCCTCGAATACGGCGTCTATCCGAATCCGGCTTTGCTTTTGAAGTACGATTTAACCCTCGATCAATTGCGTGATGCTTTGAGCAATAATAATATTCTGGCTTCACCCGGCGTGGTCAATCATTTCGAGCAAGAGCTCGTCATTCACTCCAACGGGCAATTTACAAATACGGCTGAAATTCAAAATGTGGTGGTGGCCATTAAAAATGGCGAAGCTGTGCGCCTCAAAGACCTCGCGCAAGTCAAGAACACCTTTCAACTCGAACGCGGCGATACCTCGGAACAAAGCATCCCGTCCGTGCTCATCAATATCTATAAACAACCGGGATTTGACACCGTACAAGTGGCTAGCCAAATTGCCGCTGAAATCAAACAAGCCGAAACACAATTTAAAACAGGCCAAACTATTCACAACTATTACGATCAGGCAGAATTGGTGGCGGCTTCGATCGGCAGCGTGAAAGAAAGCGTTTGGATTGGCGCAGTCCTTGTGGTGATTGTCCTGGGACTTTTTCTACACAATCTGCGCTCAACAATTGTAGCCACATTGAGCATTCCAATTTCAGTCATCGCAGCGATAGCGGCCATGCGTTTTTTCGGCATCGGCCTCAATATTATGTCTTTAGGCGGCCTGGCGATTGGCACTGGTATCATCGTCGACGACGCAATCGTCGTTTTGGAAAATATCTTTCGCTGGCTCTTCACTCCAGATTTAAGAAAAAACCAATCGGTTCAAGAAGTCATTATCAGAGCAACGGCCGAGGTCGTTCGTCCTGTGGTCGTCTCGACTCTGACGAATATCGGTATTTTTTTGCCGATGATTTTTGTCGAAGGCTTTGCGGGGCGCCTCTTCACTCCGGTCAGTCTCACCGTCTCACCTTTGCCTTGATGGCGTCACTTCTCGTGGCGCTGACTTTGATTCCGTGGCTGGCACAGACTTGGCTTGGCCAAATCAGCCATAAAACTGAAACCGAAGGGCTGCTCCATCACCTTTACCGAAAGCCTTTGAAATTTTCTCTGAGTCGGCCGAAGTTGATTTTGGTCGCCGGTGCGCTGCCCGTTCTCCTAGTGGCTTACGCAGCAAGAAATCTTGCCGTTGAATTTTTGCCGTCACTCGATGAAGGTGCCGTTCTTCTGCAGACGATCATGCCGGCAGGCACTTCGCTCACTGAATCCAAACGCGTCGGCACGAAAATTGAAAACTGGCTCAGAAACCTGCCCGGTGTCGCCACCGTGGTTCGGCGCACGGGTCACGCCCCGGGTGCGGAGGATACTGACAACGTCAATCACGCTGACATCACCGTCAAATTGGTGCCGAAGAGTCAGCGCACGATCTCTTTGGAAGACTGGATTGACGCATTGAAAGCGAAAACCAACGAACTTCCGAGCGTGCAAGTGAATTACCTGATGCCGCTTGCTGATAAAATCAACGATGCCCTGGGCGGTGTGCCGGCCGATCTTGGCATTGATTTACTGGGGCCCGATCTTGATGTCTTGCACGGCTTTGCTGATAAATTAGGCGAGAGCATTAAGAAAATTTCCGGAATCGTGGATTTTAGACCTCCGGCCGATACCCCGGTGCCGTCTCTCGAATTAACCATCGACAAAGCCGCCGCTGGCACGCTCGGCATCAGTGAGCGTTCGATTTACGATATGATTGGCGCGTACTCCATTGGCTTACCCATTACCAGTGTCCGCGGCGTGCAAAAAGAAACGGGAGTGGTCATTCACTTTGGAAAAACCGGCGACAACCTCGATAGTGAAGCCTTAATGAGTCTGCCTCTGCGCACCTCCAGTGGCAGCTCTGTACCGATTGAGCAAGTTGCGACCTTCGGATATGGCGAAATTCCGAGTGAAATTTATCATGATCATATGACGCGAAAACTCGTGCTCACCGCCAATGTCAAAGGCCGACCGGTGAAAGATGTGGCCACTGACATACAGGCCGCGATTGCGCAGCTGAAAATGCCCAGCGGCTACTCTTGGACATTCTCCGGAAAATATCAAACTGAGCAAAGTGCGTTGTCGAATTTGTTGTTGGTATTACTCTTATCAGTTGTCGTGGTCGCAATTATCTTATGGTTTGAATTTCAGAGTATCGTGCAGGTGATTCTGATTTTATTAACCTTGCCTCTTGCGGCCATCGGCGGACTTTTGGCCTTGTGGCTAATGAAAGAATCTATCAACGTTTCGAGCATGATCGGTGCCGTCATGCTGGTCGGCATTGTCGTCCGAAACGGCATTATGCTCCTCGATTATATGAATCGCGAACTCGAACTGGGCCGCTCTGTGACTGAAGCTGTTGAAAATGCGGCCCACAAACGAATTCGCCCGATTCTGATGACGGCCTCAGTGACCATTTTGGGGCTGATTCCGATCGGCGTTGGTTGGGGCACTGGCTCCGAGCTCTTAAGGCCGCTAGCGATTGCTGTGATCGGCGGCATTGCCACATCAACTCTTTTAACCCTGCTCATTCTTCCAGCAGCTGCTGGATTGTTTTTACGGCATCGAAAAGCGTGATTCGCTGCCCAGTGCACAAAAGGGCTGAACAAGCCGCATCGATTGCGCATCGTCCATGGATAAATCGGCGTTTTTCCTTGATCTGTTCATGGCTTACCGTTAAGTTTTCACTCTGACTTAAGATCACGGCGCTTGGCTCAGCCTGGTAGAGCACTTGCTTGGGGTGCAAGAGGTCGCTGGTTCAAATCCAGTAGCGCCGACCAACCTTTACAACACACGCGTTTTCGACCGCTTCGCCCCCAGAGCGGGTGTCGGAAGCGCAAGTCCGATAGTCAGCAAGAGAAACGATTTTTGAATTTATGGCCTTGGAGTCAAACTCCAGGGCCTTTTTTGTTTGTGGATTTTGCGCATTTTCACCCACAGCGGTAGCTCCACTGAACTTCACGCCAAGCTCATCGGCGTAGACAAAAATGCTCTCGAACAAGGCCGACAAAAGTCTTTTCTTCTGACTTCCCGTACTCTTTTTCCAAAGATTTTGGAACTCAATCATGCCCTCTTCGATCCGCCGGCGGATTTCCTTTGGAGCAGGCTGACTGTCGATAAAGGTTTCAAGCTCTTGAATTTCAATATCAACAGATTTTTTTTCATGAGACAAACGCGCCAGCTCCTGGCGTACTAAATCAACACCGCCCTGATCGCCATTGAGGGCTCGGTGCAGTTCAAAGGTCTTATCAATGTCGCCTTTTAGCCGCACGGCCTCCGCTTTCAGGAATTTCAGACGATCAATATAAGTCAGAACTTTGGAATGCGTCGCTTTTTCCAAATTCATCTCTAACCCATCTAGATAACCATCCCTACGCAAAACAACTTCCAAATACCTCAGAATATCTTGCTCCAAGCTTTCCGCCGGAAGCCGCTTTATTTTGCATTCGATTGCGACACCTGCGAGCTTGCGATGAGAATAGTATCGATGAACCAAGCTCTTTCCGTGCGAAGCTGTCCCGAAAAATGGGGCTGCACATTCGGAACACTTTAAAACGCCGGATGCGAAAAACACCCGCGTCTCTTTATTCGCGAGGCGCTGCGATTGCGCAAAGTGCGCCTCTTCAACGATCTCCTGAGCTTTATCAAAAGTGTCTTTGTCAATGATTGCAGGCCATGCCGCTTTGACCACTTGGTACTTTTCAAAAGCCTTGAGCTTATCCTGATCTTTCGATTTGTTCTTTTTATTTACTTCACGCAAACCCACATACGAGCAATTCGATAAGAGATTGAGCAGACCCTGACGGGTCCATATACCCTGGTTCGCTGCGCGATGCAGACCATGATCGTGGTTCTTAGGCTTAATGTTCAATTCATTTAGCCGGCGAAGTGTTTTCCCAGATGATCCTTCTTCAATGAAAATTTCGAAAATCTTTTGCACCTTTGAGGCATCTTCGGGGTTGATAATCAGAGTGGCTTTGTTGGTCTCATCGACATCATAGCCAAGGATCGCCGGGGCGCCACTGCGAAGTCCACGTTGAGCACGGGCGTGGAAATTCTGGCTGACTCGTTCTGAGACTTGACGGCGTTCAAATTGCGCTAAGTTTATCATATTAAAGATCATCATCTCACCAACTGGAGTGCTGGTGTCGAACTGGTCTTTGATCGACAAAAACTTGGCGTTGTATTTTTTTAAGTACTCAAGCAGTAAACAAAAATCCAAAATATTGCGCGACAAACGCGATAAATCCGTTACAAGAATCAAATCAATTTTTCCAGAGGCGATATCACGCATGAGACGCTGATAAGCTGGACGCTTCGTATCGCCTGCAGAAAAACCGTCATCGATGTAAGTTTCAACGACTTTTCCCCAGCCGGTCTCTTGCCCGTCTTTCATGGCGATATAGTTTTTAATTCTGTGCTGCTGAGAATCCAGAGACCCCTCTACGACTTGGGCCTGCTCTTCCGTGGACACTCTGATGTAATTACCGATGCGGTATTTCATGCGGCGTCTCTCTCATCCTCACGTCTTGGTCGACCACGTTTTTTGGCCCGAACGTACATTTCAGTGAGGATGCCTTGGACTTTTTTCTTCGTCAACTCATCCATTTCATTGCTATCATTATGACCATTAAATTCAAGGGTCATAGCACCGTGGTGAACAAGGTTTTCTTGGTTTAAGGAATTTTGTTTCTTTTTTGCCACTTCCATCATGCGGCCTCCAAGGGTGCTTCAGGCGGCAAATCGTCCAATACTTTGCTCTTTGCACTTTTACGCACAGGTTCATCGAGAAGACCCGTCTGGAGCAGCAGAAGTTTTTTTAATTCCGGCGACAGGTGGCCCGCCTCTTTTGATCTGCGCAGTACCAGCTCTAGAAGAGAGATCTCATTGAGAAACTCAAGTCGCATGGTTTTAACATCATGAGCGCCAATGGCTCGACCAAATTGAGTAATAATCCAGCTTGCGACCCCCGTGCGACTTGCCCGCCCACCAAGGTAGCCATCGTTAACCTTATCAACGACTTCACCCAAGACCCTTTCAGCCTCTCTCGTAACTCCAATTTTA
>JAYVXN010000037.1:0-2695 GCA_043785085.1 Bdellovibrionales bacterium
AGACTTTGGCATTTAATCTAAATTCTGATTTTACTTCGTTTGAAACCATTTCGGGATCTACCACGATATCGGTATTGCGTAAGAACTCTTTTTGAAAGACAAGCTCGCGCTTAAAAGCTGTTGGTTCCCGCTTTGAAAGATGAGCTTTTAATAAAATGGATTCTGCCTCAGAAAGATTTTCTAAATTAAAATGTAAACGATGAAACCCCTATTTAGGGGACCGCCAAGTCATTTGTACTTTTGTGGATAAAGTTGAATTGAGAGAGTAGTTTTTGTTTCCAAATTTGATTTTCAAGTTATGCCCTTTAACAATTTACTTTCTATTGTTTCAAAGCCGCACTTAACTGCATTTTCTTAATTTTCAATTTTGAATATTTTTTTTGATAAGTATCAAACCATCGTCGCGCCGTACCTGAACCGAACTCTTTCCAGATAAATTCGATCATTCTCTCTCGATTCGGGATGGCATCGGGTGCATATGTGAGCGGGTTCGGATGCCCAGAGTGAAATAAAATTTTGCCAAAATATTTAAAACAGAATTCTTGGTACTCCTGACTAAATAGAAAAAAAGTATGCCACATTTCATCAATAATGGTCATCGAATCGTAAATGCCAATTTTAAAATGAGGATGAGGAGTTTTTTGCTCTCCGGCTATGATCCACAAAAATCTCAGCATATCTTTAAAAACCATATTAGCCGTTGGTTTTGATACACCATAGTCTTTCGAAAATCTTAAGATCAAATTAGGATTTTTATATTTCAAAAGAGTGCTTAGTCTCGGAATTTTTGGCGACAGTTTTGCAGATTTTAACCTTCGACTCACAAATTTAGCTCCTGTATTCGAAACTATGAACGAATTAACTTCCATGAGAATTATCGCAATTAAACAAAAAAAAATCAATTTCACGAGTCGTCTGGTCCGGTTCGGAATGAAATTTATTGAGATATTGGCAAGGTACCTGCAAAATAGAAAGTATGTTAAAGAGATTTGAGTGGAATTCTGAGACAGGCCCAAAGAAGTTATGGGCCAATTTAAGAGAGCACGGTCTCGCCTGGTTTCGTCAGCCAGAGGCGATTTCACAAACAGAACAAGACAGGCATCTATTCGTTGAATCCATCTTAAAGGCTAAGACAGTTGAGGTTCAACTCCTACCAGTAAGAGTTGTTAAAAATTCAACAAGCTATCAGACTTCAAATGAAGACGCTCATTTTCACACAGACGTAGTGCCAGAAAAACAGCCCGATCTTCAAGTGATGGTTTGCAAAAGCATGGCCGTCAAAGGTGGAGAGAGCCAATTTATCGATACATGGAAAGTTCTAAATAAAATTGAGAAAAAAGATCCAGCTTTGTACAAACTTCTTCTCGTAAAGCAGCGGCCTATTCTCACAAGAGCTGGACCTTACTGGACGCCGACATTCTCGTGGAGAAACGGAAATTTTGTCTGCACCCACACAAATAACATAAATGAATTTGATCAAGTTGGCGCTGAGTTCTTAGATTGGCTGCACCGTGAGAAACCAATTTCATTTTTAATGACGCCAGGGGATGTTTATGTTGCCAATAATCTTAGAATGCTGCACGGACGAAAAGCTTTTGTGGGCAATAAGCGACTGTATTACAGAATGCTGACAACCCTTGAGAAACCTTTAAATCATCCAGTCGGGCATTCAGGTTATGCAAAAAAAATCGCGAGCCTATTTGAAAAAATCGATATGGTTGTTCCATGCTTATCCCAAAAGCGCTCCTGATCTGACTGGACTTGCATGAACGCAGGCGGCCAGTGCCCTGGAGAAGAGCGAATCGGGATCGTGCCTTCTATTAAATCGGTAGGTGTATTCAGCGAGGTATTGGCCAAGGTATTTTGATTCCACACCGTGGTGGGTTCCGAGCAACCAGACTTTGGCATTTCCAATAAACTTGTGAACCCAGGGGAGCCAGTGATCGAGAGTCACCTTATCGGTTCCGACGACTTGGTAGTCGACGTCCACGCCCGACAGATTTATAAGACTCGGGCTGCCGTCAGTATTAACCATCGCACCCTTGACGATGTTTTCATTCACAAAATTCTGGGCGTTTTGTTTTGTCTCTGCACCAATCATCACTTTAGCAAATCCAGCCTTTGATTTGGGTCGCCCCTTTGCGTCGATCCAATCCTTGGTTTCTATCGCAACCAAAACTTCTACCTGATTGCCAGTCACTCTCTTGCCGAAATAAGCACCATCCAACTCAATGTATTTGCTGAGCTTGTACTGTAAATCTCGCTGACGAAGAGCCTCTCGTATTTTGTGGAGAATCGTCCAAGTTGTGCCATAAGATTTCATTTTTAAGATTCTCTGTAACTCTAGCGCCGAAATACCCCGCGTGCCCTGCATGCAATGGAACACAGCTCGAACCCAAAGCAAAATAGAAATTTTCGAGTGTTCAAAAATCGTCCCTGCACGAAGTCGAACGACATGAGAACAGTTACGGCACTTTCTGATCTCGGGTTTTTTTACAAATTGATAAAACTGGTCATGGTCACATTTGGGGCACTGAAATTCTTTGCCCTTAAACTTGATTTTCCAAACGAGGTCGCGAGCCTCTTTTACGGTCGTTATCGTACGATAAAATTCGTCTGGGTTGAGCCGAATATATTTCACTCTTAAAGCTATACATTAGATTTGGCAAATTGGGAACGCTTTTAAGATAAGCAT
>JAYVXN010000038.1:0-2693 GCA_043785085.1 Bdellovibrionales bacterium
GAATCTGTTTGTCATGGCGCCCTTCGTATTGCACTCGGCGAAAGAGGCGCACACCCATAAGGCCAACGGCAGCCAAAAGCGCGTCGATGATGTAAACAGAGCGCGGCAGGCGCGAGTAATCTTCTGGGACGAAAAAAGTGATCGCGACAATGACTGCCGTCGATAAGGCTACGGCCTGAGCCAGGCGAACCGCATCGACCGTCGAAATATATCGCCACAAAACATGATAGCCGCCAAAACCTGCGACGCAGGCCAGGCGAATCAAAATAATGATCGGCAGGTAAACCTGTAGCGTTGGTAGGTGATAACTGTATTCTTCGTAACCGACCCGCAAATACAGGCTGAGAAAAATGCTGCCGACAATCACGGCGCAATCAACGAGCACGTGCTTCAGTGCGATCTGGCGCGGAAAAACCTGGGAGAGGTGCCAGCGCGAGTTCCGTCTCATGAACCCCTCAAAAGTCTTAAGGCCGCGCACGAGAGCTCGGTGTCCGTTAAAACAAAGATATGCAATCCGGGAGCGCCGGCCTGTTTGAAGCGGTCGAGTAAACGCATAAAGGGCTCCAAAATCGCATCCGGGTGGGCATTTTCATCCTCTGGCAACTGCGCGAGGAAAGCTTTCGGCATGCTGACCTTAAAACGATCTGCCATGCGTAGCGCTTGCTTTTGCGATTTCAAAATTCGCGTACCGGGAAGAACTGGGATGGAGGCTCCGGCTTTGGCGGATTTTTCTAAAAAGTCGGCATACGAATCCGGATCAAAAATCATTTGCGTAATGCCATACTCGGCACCGGCTTCGACTTTGCGACGGAAAAATTCAATACGCTCAGTCTGATTTTCATGATCCGGATAGGCTGCTGCTCCGATACAAAAATCGGTAGCTTGACGAGTATTCACTTTAAAATCTTTGCGCTCCAAATATTGACCACGGTTCAAACTGCCGATTTGCTCCATCAGCTGATAGGCGTAGGGATAAGCGTCGCTGCGTGGCTTCCAGTCGGGCTGATTCTGGGGTGGATCACCGCGTAGAGCGAGAATATTGCGAATCCCAAAATAATGGTGGTCCATGATTTGATTTTCGACTTCTTCAGGCGACAGGTCACGGCAGGTGAAATGCGCAATGCAGGGCACTTGAAAGCGCTCTTTGATCAATTGAGAAATCGGCAAACTGCCGCCGCGCAAACTGCCGCCTGCGCCCTTGGTGACGGCGAGAAATTGGGCGCCAGAAGAAACCAGTGAGGAAATTTGCGCGAGAATATCACTTTGATGGGCCCCATTTCGCGGCGGAATGATTTCGGCCGATAAAGTTGAGCCTTTTTTTTTCAGGAGGTCGGATATTTTTCGATCAGGAGTGTAAATCACGTCATCTTCCCCAATACCCCAATAGAGTTGCCACGGCGATTTGTGCTGATTTGCCAAGGTATGCGTAAATGCGAGGTGAATCAAGTTCAAATAGCCGCTCTGAGGGGGCACCAGAGCGGCTTCTGACTTTGTGCGAAAAAGACTTTGGATTTGACTTAAACCCTAAATCGGAGAATCTAAGTGTTACATTTCTTTTTAAAAAAACTCAAGTAGAGTCCGGCTGGATAAAAGCATAAATCTCCCAGCCTAAAGAGTGGGTCTTATGGCACAAAACGAGCTCTTAAAAAAAATTGAAAATCGTCAAGCGGTCATCGCCATTCTCGGCATGGGTTATGTCGGCATTCCGCTGATGCTGCGCTTTAGTGAAGTCGGCTTTCGCGTCCTCGGCGTCGACATTGACGAGAACAAAGTGAAAATGCTCAACGAGGGCAAAAGCTACATTGCACACATTCCGTCGGAAAATATTAAAAAAGCTGTGAACCACGGCTTTACCGCCACGGCTGACTTTTCCAAATGTCATGAGGCCGATGCTTTGATTATTTGTGTGCCGACGCCACTAAATAAATTTCGTGAGCCAGATTTGAGCTTTGTCACCAATACCATGGACGCCATCAAGCCTTATCTGCGCAAAGGACAAATCGTGTGCTTAGAGAGCACCACCTATCCTGGCACGACCGATGAAGAGCTTTTGCCACGAATTGAGGAGCGGGGCTTGCGTGTCGGTGAAGACGTGTTTCTCGTGTTTAGCCCAGAGCGCGAAGATCCGGGTAACGAGAAATTTTCCACGCGCACGATTCCGAAGGTTTGTGGCGGCTGGACGAAAGCCTGCTTGGATGCAGGAGTTGCGCTTTATCAAACGGTGATCGATAAGGTCGTTCCGGTGAGCTCGACGCGAACGGCAGAGATGGTGAAGCTCCTTGAGAATATTCACCGTGCCGTGAATATTGGGTTGGTGAATGAGATGAAAATCGTAGCCGATAAGATGGGCATCGACATTCACGAAGTCATTCGTGCGGCCAGTACGAAGCCATTTGGCTTTACGCCCTATTATCCGGGCCCGGGGCTTGGCGGCCACTGCATTCCGATTGATCCGTTTTATCTGACTTGGAAGGCTCGCGAATACGGCTTAAACACGCGCTTTATTGAACTCGCCGGTGAGGTGAATACCAATATGCCACATTGGGTGGTGCACAAGCTGAGTGAAGCTTTGAATGATCGCAGCAAGCCGATTAAAGGCAGCCGCATTCTCACTCTCGGCATCGCCTATAAGAAGAACGTCGATGATATGCGAGAGTCACCCGCAGTTGAACTCATGGAACTCTTACGTGACC
>JAYVXN010000039.1:0-8846 GCA_043785085.1 Bdellovibrionales bacterium
AGGGGTGATTAATGTGCAATCGTGCCACAAGCTGATCCCAGCGAATATAAGTGTGAAAGCTTTCACCGTGATCAACGCTGACATAGGGGCCAATAAAGATGGCGCCACTCTTGGCTGTGGCAATCGGAAAGTTTTGATCGGTAAATTCGAGAAGGCGCGTCCAGTTTTTTCCGTCAACCGTTCGATAAACTCCTTCGGCCGAAACGAATTTAACATTTGGAATAATGGGGCTTGAGGCCATGTCATAAATTTTTCGGCTAAAAAGCTCGGCCGTCGAAACTTGATTGTCCTCACTTCGCGACAGTGCTGAACCGTCCGAGAAGTCATCACTGATCGGCCACCAAACCAGGCCTGCATCCGTGGTTCGCACCTGTCCCCATTTTTGCAATTTGGTTTCAGAGACCCGTAGCGCCTCGAGATATTTCAAGGGCCGGATTAAATCCGAGTTTGGAAGCGGGGCCGAGCGGAGAGGAATCTGCTGGCCGACGACACTGATCTCGCCACGATTAATATCCTCGCGCAAAACCAGCTTATCCCGCGAAACAAAACCCAAATGGTTCGCAAAACGAACTTGCACCGAGTGGTGATCTACGTTGACCACGCTCACGGTCGAGCCGCCAGCCAGCCAGTCAATGTGCCGGCCGTTGCGTTGCGCAGAACTCAGTGGAGTCTTGGTTTTAACATAAGCCAGACTCGGTCCCAGTTCATTGGCTAGCAAGGCATGTGTCGGGACATAGTACGAGCGCGAGGACTCTTCGAGAGTGACCCGTACCCAGCTGCCGATGAATTCTTTAATGTAAACCCGAGCACCGATGGGCAGAGTGCGACCACTGACGCTTTCGAGTTTTGCTTCCGGTCGCAACGGTACCTCTGAATTGGTGAAGCCCTCTTGCGAGAGTTTGAGTCGCGATAGGACATGGTCTTCTGGAACCCATCCAAATTGATTTCGTTTGGTTTGGACATGATACCAAAGTTGCACCTGAACATCTCGAGTGTGCGATTCAAGCCACGAGCGGGGATGTTGCCCAGACGGGTAAAAGCTTTCAAGTTTTAAATAAACCGGAATGGCAAAGGCGATCTGGCTGATCATGACGCCTAAAAAGCAGGCAATACGCGGGAAAATGTGATGCATCACATCTTATTTTGCGGGGATGTCCGGCCCACGACAAGGCCAATTTGAACTGTCTTTAAGACTGGACCTCTTGATAGGAGTGTAGTTAGGATAGGGCCGATGACTGGTAGCAAAATGTTAAACAGAATTTTCTGTGCCCTCGTTCTTTTGGGGCCGGGCTTGGTCGGACCGCGATTGGCTGAGGCGGCAGAACGTCTTGGTGAAATCGAGCTGACGGATTTCTTACTCGAACCGAGCTTTCTGTTTTCAGAACCCGCCTCTGGCCAGTTTCAATTCGGAAATTCGCGGGTCCAAGTGACCTGGCATCGTGATAAAGATATCTCCGGAGTTGTCACGATCGGCAATAAGGCTTTGGTGGGTGTGCCCGCACGCTATCAGCCGACGGCGACCGATGAGTTGGCTTTTGTGGAAGCCTTTGCCCAGGCTGAGACGTCGCTGGGCCGCGTGCGCTTTGGTATGGTGCCATTGCCGTTTGGGGCCGAGGGTGCCGGTGAGGAAGGGCACTTACGTTTTCCGCGCAGTCTTGTTTATCAAAGGCGCATGATCGTTTTGCGAGATCAAGGGGTCTCCTACAGTATTGAAAATGAAGGTTACTTTACTCATTTTGCCATTCATAACGGCGAGGGCGGAAAAGACTTTGATAATCAAATGTGGTTTACCGCCACGTGGGGTTGGGCGGGGCCGCATTTGAAAATCGGTGCCTCTGGGCAAACCGGTCGGACGACGCCGCTTTCGACAGATCCGACGGGCACTTTGCCCAGTCTTCCGAATTCCGCAATTGACGTCAATCGCCTGTCGCGCATTCGCATCGCTAATCTTTACGCGAATTGGGAGAGTGAGCCTTTCAGCGCCAAGATCGAAGCAACTTTGGGCGAAACCCAGCAGGACACCGATCGATTCAAATTTCTCGCCACGCATCTCGACTTATTTTATTCAACTTCGGCGACACTCGGCTGGCTGGCGCGCTTTGATTATTTCAATCCACGTACGGATATCGGAGGCAGCCGTGTTTCTGAGGCAACTTTGGGAGTCGGATATCGCAGCCGTTTTGAGACATCGGCCGTTTACCTTTATGGCAGCAAGGTCTTCCAGGAAAATGTGCAGCCGGATATTCACCAGGTTTTGTTGGTCTGGCGATTGACGCCTTATGTTTTGACTCGTCGGTAGGGGTAATGCCCGGCGTTACCTTGCCCGTGAAGAGTCATCCTAGACCAAATACTCTTGATCGATCGCCCCTGGCAACTTAGGATTATCCCGCCTGAAAATTCAATTTATACAGGAGAGACCCATGTCTGGAGAAAAGAAATTCGCCATCGTCGGAGCTGGTCAAATGGGCAATGGCATTGCGCAAGTCATGGCCGCAAAAGGTTTACAAGTGCTGTTAATGGACGTGCAAGCAGACTCTTTGAAAAAAGCAATGGCAACCATTGAGAGCAGCTGTGATCGCCTGATTAAAAAAGAAAAAATGTCGGCAAACGAAAAGCAAAATCTCCTGAGCAAGATCCAAACCACTTCGGAGATGTCGGCATTGAAAGATAGTGATTTCGTAGTTGAAGCCGCAACCGAAAACATTGACCTGAAACTGAAAATATTCAAACACCTTGATGAAGTGGTTAAGCCGAGTGCAATTCTTTGCACCAATACCTCAAGTATTTCGATCACCAAAATCGCGGCCGCCACCCGTCGTCCTGAAAATGTCGCGGGTATGCACTTTATGAACCCGGTACCCCTCATGCAACTCGTTGAAGGCATTCGCGGCTTGCAAACCTCTGACGCCACCTTTGCGCACGTGCGGGGGCTCGCTGAGACTTTAGGAAAAACTTTTGTCGAAAGCCGGGATATGCCGGGCTTTGTCGTGAATCGCATTCTGATGCCGATGATTAACGAAGCTTTCTATGCTCTTTATGAGGGCATTGCACAACCCGAGGCGATTGATGAGGCCATGAAACTTGGTACCAATCAGCCTATGGGCCCACTCACCTTAGCGGATTTCATTGGCCTTGATACGTGCCTGGCAATCATGCACGTGCTCTATGACGGGCTTGGCGATTCGAAATATCGCGCGTGTCCGCTCCTCACCAAATATGTTGAAGCCGGCTGGCTCGGTCGAAAAACCAAACGCGGAGTCTACAAATATGAATAATGAAATGACACTAGCCACTCTGCTTTTTAAAGAAGAAAATGGCATTGGCCAAATCACTGTTAATCGACCTGAGGCACTTAACGCGCTTAATGCGCAAGTACTGAGCGATCTTTCTGAGCTTTTGACAGTAGCTGAAAAATCCAAAACTCTACGCTGCTTAATTCTTACCGGCAGCGGCGAAAAGGCCTTTGTTGCTGGTGCTGATATTAAAGAAATCGACACGCTCTCAAGTGCTTCCGCAAACTCATTTGCCGAGCGCGGGCAGGCCTTGTTTACGCGCCTTGAAACTCTGCGGGTTCCGGTGATTGCGGCGGTCAATGGCTTTGCCCTCGGTGGCGGCTGTGAACTGGCCTTAGCGTGTGATTTTATTATCGCTGCAAGCAATGCAAAATTTGGTTTGCCTGAGTGCACGCTTGGGATCATGCCGGGATTTGGCGGCACGGTTCGCCTGCCGCGGCGAATTGGTCCAGCACGAGCTCGCGAAATCGCCATGACGGGCGGCTTTGTGTCGGCGAATGAAGCCGCGCAAATGGGTCTTGCTAATAGAGTGGTCGAGCCAGCCCAGCTCCTCAGTACTTGTCAGGAGATTGCAAAGACCATTGCCTCGCGAGCACCGCTGGCGGTGGGCTTAATTAAGCGCTCGATCCACGAGGGTATGAGCCTGGGTGAGGGTGAAGCTAATGCCTTGGAAGCCAGACTGTTCAGTGAACTGTTTCACACGCAAGATCAAAAAGAGGGCACTCGTGCTTTTATTGAAAAGCGCAAACCGTCCTTTACAGGAGTTTAAGTGAGCTGGAAAAATCCCATTCGTATTGTCACGGCCGCCAGTCTCTTTGACGGCCATGATGCCAGCATCAATTTAATGCGTAGGCTTTTGCAAGACATGGGTGCTGAAGTGATTCACCTCGGGCATAATCGCTCTGTTTTGGATGTCGTGACGGCGGCATTGCAAGAAGGCGCCCAAGGCATTGCCCTGAGCTCTTATCAGGGTGGCCATATGGAGTACTTCAAGTTTATGAAGGATCTCCTGCGGGGTGCCGGTGCGGATTATATTAAAATCTATGGCGGTGGTGGCGGTGTCATCGTCTATGAAGAAAAAGCAGAATTAGAAAAATACGGTATCACTCGGGTTTATCATCCCGACGATGGTCGACGCATGGGCCTTGAGGGCATGATCAAAGATATCATGGAAGGCTGTGATTTTAATTTACTTGAGACCGCAAAAGGTGAAAAAACTGAGCTGCAATATCGTCCAGATCTTCCGCATCGATTATTGGGCGAAGCCTTGACTGCACTTGAGCTCGGTCAAGAAATCCCAGTACCAATCACTCAGGCCCTCAAGCCATTTGCGCGCATTCGAGCCGAAGTTCCGCCGGTGATCGGTGTGACCGGCACCGGTGGCGCTGGTAAATCTTCATTAGTTGATGAAATTCTCACGCGCGTTTTAAACGCCTATCCCGGCATTCGCGTTGCCGTTGTCTGCGTCGATCCCTCCAAGCGAAAAACCGGAGGGGCTCTTTTAGGCGATCGCATTCGCATGAATTCACTCTCGCGCGAAGGCGCATTTATGCGCTCGGTGGCCTCACGAGGTTCGGGCAGTGAAATCGCCGGAAGTCTGCCGCGGATCTTGTCCTTTTTAAAAAATCAGAATTTTGATTTGATCATCGCTGAAACTAGTGGGATTGGCCAAGCCAATGTGGCGATCACCGAGATCAGCGATTTAAGTCTTTATGTGATGACCTCCGAATTCGGAGCACAAAGCCAGCTTGAGAAAATCGACATGATCGATTTTGCTGATCTCATCGCCATCAACAAGGCTGACCGCCGTGGCTCGCTCGATGCGCTTCGCGATGTGCGCAAGCAATACAAACGCTCGCGCAAACAGTTCCAAGCTGATGATCAAGACCTGCCGGTTTTTCTCACGCAAGCGGCGCAATTCAACGACGACGGTGTGAACCAATTGGTTTTTAAACTCACCGAAATTCTTGCGGGTAAAGGTCGCAGCGAATTCTGGAAACTGAGTGAAGATTATAAAAAGAGTGTCAAGGGTGTCACCAGAAAAACCATTGTTCCGCCCGAGCGGCAAAACTATCTTGCCGAAATCACCGCGACCGTTCGCCACTATAAAAAACAAACCGATGACCTGGCTGAAAAAGCTTCGCTTCTCGGTGCGCTTTTAAAAATTAAAGACAAGGTCGCAAGTGGAGTCTTTGATCAGAAGGCTTTGGACAAAAGCATTCATACTTACCGAACTGAAATCGGCGAAAAAGGCTTAAATCAATTAGAAGGCTGGGATGATTTGCAAAAATCCTACAATCAAGACGCCTTCATTTACAAAGTGCGCGGACAAGAAGTGCGGCAGCCGTTGAAACGAAAAACTTTAAGCGGTTTGGATATTCGCCGAGTCGTGCCGCCACGGCTTGAAGATTGGGGCGATCGCTTAAGATTCTTGCGATTGGAAAACGTTCCAGGGGAGTTTCCGTATACTGCAGGAGTTTTTCAGCTGAAGCGCGAAAATGAAGACCCGACGCGCATGTTTGCCGGCGAAGGTGGGCCGGAAAGAACCAATCGCCGCTTTCACTATCTCTCAAAAGGGCAGCCCGCTAAACGTCTCTCGACCGCCTTTGACAGTGTCACCCTCTACGGACAAGACCCGGATGAGCGGCCAGATATTTTCGGAAAAGTCGGTGAGAGCGGCGTCAGCATTTGTACGCTCGATGACATGAAGAAGCTCTATGACGGCTTTAATTTATGTGCGCCCAATACCAGTGTCTCAATGACGATCAATGGGCCGGCGCCCATAATTTTGGCGTTTTTCATGAACACCGCTCTTGATCAGCAGGTTGTGAAAAAAGAAGCGGAGCTTCGGCGCAAACTCTCAGCTCTCGAGTTAGAAGAAGTGAAAAAATTCACGCTCTCGCAAGTGCGGGGCACCGTTCAAGCCGATATCCTCAAAGAAGATCAGGGTCAAAACACGTGCATTTTCTCAATTGATTTCGCCTTAAAAATGATGGGCGATATTCAAGAATTTTTCGTTAAAAACAATGTGCGAAACTTCTATTCGGTGAGTATTTCGGGTTATCATATTGCCGAAGCCGGAGCGAATCCGATTAGCCAGTTGGCGTTTACTTTATCAAATGCCTTTACATTTGTTGAATATTATCTCGCTCGCGGTCTCACCATTGACGAGTTTGCACCAAATCTTTCTTTCTTTTTCTCAAATGGACTTGATCCCGAGTATTCAGTGATCGGTCGGGTGGCACGGCGAATTTGGGCGATTGCGATTCGTGACCTGTATAAAGGCGGGGAGCGTTCTCAGAAACTCAAATATCATATTCAAACCAGCGGCCGCTCACTCCACTCGCAAGAGATCGACTTCAATGATATTCGCACGACCCTGCAAGCTCTGATTGCGGTGTATGATAATTGTAACTCATTGCACACCAATGCCTTTGATGAAGCAATTACGACGCCGACTGAGGCCAGTGTGCGCCGAGCAATGGCGATTCAGATGATCATCAATCGCGAATTTGGGGTGGCGAAAAATGAAAACCCCATGCAGGGCAGCTACTTTCACGAAGAACTCACGGATCTGGTCGAAGAAGCCGTATTGACTGAGTTCTTGCGTCTGAGCGAGCGCGGAGGTGTCCTCGGCGCCATGGAAACCCAGTATCAGCGCGGTAAGATTCAAGAAGAATCCATGGTCTATGAACATCTCAAGCACAGCGGAGAATTGCCAATTATTGGCGTTAATACATTTATTGATCCAAAAACTCAAGAAGCCGGCTATGTGCCAGCGAAGATCGAATTGGCCCGTGCCTCCTATGAGGAGAAGCAAGCTCAGCTGGGTGATTTACGAAAATACCAAGAGCGCCATCAAAAAGAAGCTTTTGAAGAATTACGCCATTTAAAACTGGCGGCCTTGAATGGCGAAAATATTTTTGCAGCCTTGATGTCGGCGGCACGCTGTTGCTCACTTTATCAAATGACCCAAGCTCTCTACGAGGTCGGTGGTCAGTATCGAAGAAATCTGTGATGAGAGTTTTACTCACGGGCTTTGAGGCCTTTAATCACAATGCGCTCAATCCCTCGCAGGAACTCTTAAAAAGTTTAAGCGAGATGCAAAAGGCCTTGCCACGCCTGGTGATTTCAGGCGTGGTTTTGCCTGTGACCTTTAAAGAAGCATTTGAAAAAGCTAAAGAACAAGTGCTCAGGTTTAACCCAGACGCGGTTCTAAGTCTTGGCCTTGCTGGTGGGCGAGCAAAAATGTCGTTAGAGAGAATTGCCATTAATTGCATTGATGCCGAGATTCCGGATAATATAGGGGCGCAGCCGCGAGACCTGAAAATTGAGGCGAGTGGGCCAGCGGCTTATTTTTCAACTCTGCCGCTTCGGCAGATGCTCGAGGCTATGAGCGCAGTCCCCTCAGAAATTTCAAATTCAGCCGGCACCTATGTTTGTAATTATCTGATGTATCGGCTCTTGCATGAATTCAACTACACATCTCGAATGAGTGGTTTTTTACATTTGCCTTATTCAAGTGAGATGGGAAAAACGCCGGCTTTGTCACTTCAAGAGATGCGCCAGGGCCTGATTGCAGCACTTTCGGTTTTAGGTGAGAAATGACGTCGAGAAAAGTGCGTCAGTGTCTATTGATTTTGATGTTCTTGTTTATCACTTTTGATAATTTTCTTCCGAATGATTTTCGCACGTATGGTTTAATGAAGTCATTTTACTTAGAAGCCGAATTTTCTTCGGCCGCATTGCTTTATGCTGCATGTAAATACAAACACATTAGTTTTTTCTTTTTGTTATTTATTTTGCTTGAAAAGCAGTTCAAAGAGCGATCTTGGCTAAAGAGCTTCGCGGTCGTTTTGATCTTGTCTGTCTATATTGAATTTCAGCAATGTTTTATGTCGGGACGGAATGGCCGCGTTCAGGATCTTTTGCCGAACTTGATGGGCGCGACATTTGCGACAGTGTTTTTGAACTGGCGCAATCGCAAGGCTTCGGTTCTAAAGTCGGAACTATTCTAATCGGAATGACTAATCAGCTTTTTTAAGTTTTTCGATGTCTTGAGGTGTCAGTTGGTATTCCCGCCCAACCTTCTTAGGCTTGATAACGCCGTTTTCAATACGCCGCTGTAGCGTGCGCTCAGAGATGCCAAGCAGTGCGGCAGCTGCCTGCAAGTTGAACCAAGGATTGTCCATTTGCGATACTTCCACAATTTGAATCTCAGTAACGGAGCCGTCCTTTGCGTAACCAACAAAGACGTTCGGGGCGATCTCAACGTCGCGAACCACTTTGCCACCAGGTTTGATAACAAAAGCGATTGCATCGGCTTTTTTGTCATAAGAGAAGTTCATAGTGGTCTCCAGTTAATCAAGACAGTTTTAATTACCAAACTCTCTGATTCGATAACCAAGGAGATACAGACTGAACCCCAATGTTGCATAAACTTTCGGTCGGAACTGCTGACGCTTGCTCCAGAAGCCCGAATCTGACGACTTGCTCAGAAAATCTGGACTCAACGTACGGTGTACGTACGCCTCGTCCAGATTTTCCTGCGCG
>JAYVXN010000040.1:0-2680 GCA_043785085.1 Bdellovibrionales bacterium
TTAGTTTATCAGCTTGGGACTCACAATTTGACAAAAAACGTCGCTCAATCTCATCTTGAGACACACAAATTTTAGGTCGAGCAAATTGCCTCAATTTAAAATCCGCTTTTTCCGAGAAGAGAAGAGTATGCGTAAAAGTTTGACAGTGCTGGTTTGCACATTATTATTATCCATTGTCGCTCTCGCCGAGGTTGATCCGGTTTCAGGTAACTATCAACGGAGTTGGATTGATTACGGGAGAGCTGGAGTGACGCATCACCTGCGCCTGGTTCGAACCTATCATGCGGCCACAAACGCTGATAGCCGGTTATTTGGCCACCACTGGTGTTCCAATTGGGAAGTGCAAGTTCTTCAGGTGAGTCTCGTTGAATTGAAACTGAGTTCTTGCCCTAACTTCAAACGCTATCGAAAGAGTGGAGAATTGAATCTGTTTTTGAGCGAAACTGATCCCTTGGATTCCATTCAGGTGATTTCGGACGCGAAAAACCGGAAAATATTTCGCCGCAAATTCGGCGATGAATATACACAGACGTTCAGTTCCGAAGGTATCCTCACCAACTGGAATGAAATCTCTTCAGGGTTTTCACTTGATTTCAAATACTCTGACAATGGTCGCCAGCTAGCTGAAATTCATGCCAGCAATGGCGAAGATATCAAATTTAAATACACCGATGGCCTCGTCACCGACATAAGGACACAGTCTGTCGTCGTAGCATCTTATAAATATTCCGATGGAAACCTCGTTGAATCGACCAGCTCCCAGGGCAAGAAAAGCAAACTTCAATTTGACGGGTCGGGTGATCTGACTGAAATTTCCGGGCCCGGTGAGCGTCCTGAGAAAATCACTTACTCCGATAAAGACAAGTCTATTGCGGAATTAGTAGCCAGCAACGGCTGCGTGAGCCAATACACGTTTGGAATTATTCCGGGAGTCAAAAAGGCGTTTAAGACGACGGTGCATTTCACTTGTCCGAAGCAGACTCCGACCACAGTGACCTATGAGATGTTCGCTGACCAGGCGGGTGGCTCCTATTACTTGAAAAAACAGACGATTACGGTCAAAGGTTCTGCGACTGAACTTGAGTATGAGCCAAAGTACCATCACTTGATTTCGATGAAGTCCGGCCAACGTGAGGATCACTTTAAATATGATGAGTTTGCACGACTCAAGGTGATGCAGAGCTCTCTCGGTTTCAACGCGGGATTTGACTACGATAGCACAGCCACCAAGGCGCCGAGCGAAGTTAAAGTTCAGGATCTCAAAACGGTATCAATGAAGACTTATTCGATTAAATACGACCGTCGCTATCGGCCGGTGTTTTTGCAGCCAGAAAAGGCTGAACAAATTCAATTAGTTTATAATGACATGGATCGATTGCATTTCATTCATGATAATTCCCATGCCCTCGAGGCGAAATACAGTCTGGCAACAGGCCGGATGGTCCAGATTCAAGGGATTTCCCGCCGCCCGGCAGCGAGCACAGCTCCGCAGGAGATTGTCTTTCCGCAAGCGAAATTCGATGAATGGACTCGCATTCTCGAAATTCTCGCGGTCGCACGTCATCCCTAAGAGATTTTTGCTTGGCTATAGGGCCGAGCGGTGAAATAGTCAAATCATGGACTTTAGTTCGAATTTTATTCCACAGCGGCCGGTTTTGGTGCCCACGATAATTCTCCTGAACGTTGCGGTTTTTATTTTATGGCACTATCTGGGCGAGACCGAAACCTCAGTGATGGGACAAAACTTTCTGGTGAGCTGGGACGCTCTGATGGCGGGCCGTTATTGGACACTACTGACCTCCGTTTTTTCACACACCTTGTTTTTTCATCTCTTTATCAATATGTTCGTGCTCAACAGCTTTGGCCGTGTTCTTGAACAAGTGTTGGGGCGAGGCCTTTTTCTTGGGTTTTATTTAGCGGCCGGCATTCTGAGTTCACTCAGTCATTGTTTGGTTTCGACTTTTATATTAGGAAGTCCGGAAATGCCCGCACTAGGTGCTTCGGGGGCGATTGCCGGTCTGGTTTTGGTGTTTGCGATGATGTTTCCGCAGCAGAAAATTCTGCTTTTTGGCCTGATACCGGTGCCGGCAATTTGGGGAGCTTTAGGATTTATTGGACTCGATGTGTGGGGGCTCGTTGAGCAGGCGCGGGGTGGAGGTCTGCCGATTGGGCATGGCGCTCACCTCGGTGGTGCGGCGACAGGTATTTTCTTTTACTTTTTCTTTATTCGACGTCGCATTCGGCGGCCAATTGGCTAACCGCTTTATGCAATGGCTGACTCTGATCTTATTGTTGATTGGTGCCAACTCTTACGCAGAATTTTCCTGTCAAAATCTGAGAGCCGGCCGCCTCTGTATCGTCGCTGGTGTCCAGAGTGCAGACTTCAACTATAGTCAGCCGATTGCGTTCTTCATTCCCTATCACCTGCATCAAGTCCATCGCGTACTTTTGCATCTACATGGTTACCGCGGAATTTGTGAGCGACCGGACGCGAGCGTTTTTGATTTTGAAAAGGAATTTCAGTTCTTAGCGCAAATGAAGCGCGCTGATGCGGACCAGACCGTTATGGTGTTACCCCTGAGCTTGGGCCGGGAAGAGACTTATTATGAGCAGTTATTGCCGCAATTCATCGGCTTTTCAAAGTGGGTGCAAAAGTCTCTACGTGTGGCGCACTTGTCTT
>JAYVXN010000041.1:0-2678 GCA_043785085.1 Bdellovibrionales bacterium
AAAAGAGCAATGCGCTTGCCAACTAACTGACTTTGCAGTTTGCTGTCTTCTAAAAAACAATCAATACCAAGTTTCATAAATGATCCTTATAAACGGAGAAGAAAACTTTTTCGTTGATGAAAATCGGGACGGTCCGAGACATGGTTGAGAGCCCAATAGGATTTCTGCTGCGAGCTCTCTTCCAAAACAGCGGTGAGAGCAACATCGAGGGCCGTTCCCTTGAGCGTGCGCGCATCGAGATGACAGTTGAGGAGCAACTGCTGCTCAGTTCTTTCACAAGTAAGTTCGCGCGGAATGACTTCCGTTTCGTTGACCATTTCTGCTCGATAGCCTGAAAAGCGATAACTCGCCCAATGGCCACTGGGAGAAAAATTCACTTCCCGATAGCTGTCGCTTCCCAGAACTCCGATGAAGGCCTCAAAACAGGTGTGCTCCCAAAGACGGTCCGATCTTATTGGATTGGCCGCAGCTTCGGGGATGAGAAACCGCTTTAAATCGCCGCGCAAGTCAAATTGTAAAACTAATTTGTCACCACGCCTCTGGGCTTCGGCCCGGAGCTGAATCTGATTCGTGATGGGAGCAAAAGGAAGAAGTACACGCATGCCATTATGCTAGGCCCGAGATATGAAATTTGCAATTAAGGATCTGTGCCGAAAGAAACTAAGCTTTGGTTTTTCGTAAATCAATCACACGGGTTTTAAAAAGCTGATCGTGCCAAGTTTTACATTCTGGGTGACGAAAGGCACGAATATAACCGTAAAAGAGCGGCAGAGTTGAAAGCAGTCGGCCAATCGATTCACGCCCGACGATCTGCCAGAACCCGAGAAACTCCGTGAAATTTTCTGGAACCACACGAAGGCCCAGGATTTTCTTACCCAGCGTCTGACCATTGAAGTAAACTGGAGCGCACCAATAGAGCATAAAAATATTAAAAGAAATTAGGAATGTCGCCATCGGCCCAAATTTTGCGACTTCCAGGTGAAAGGCAAAATGAAAAAATGCCACAAAAAGCTGTTTCAGGACTCCGGAAAAAAAGCCGTCGAGTAAAATCGCAATCACTCTCTGGGACGGTGTCGCGAGAGCCTGCTGACTGAATTCTTCATCCAGAATCACCACATCCTGAGTGACATCATTTGAGATATCTAAATTAGGCGCTGCGGACATGATGCTCTCCCTTAACTTGTTGACTCATTTGCTCACGTATATTTAAAATGGCTTTTCGTAGTGGCGAATTCATTTGGGTCGTGGCAAAGCGATCACAATCTTCCAAAAACGCCGTGACCTGCTCTGCCTTTTGCTCGGCAGGCAAGGACAGGACTTGGGTCATCGCTCTCTGCAAAAGCCCCTCCGCCGATTGCTTCACCAATGCTGACTTCGGCCCGCGAGGAAAGCGAATCAAATAACAATCATGGAGGCGAATCGAACTGAGCCAATGATGTTGGTTAACCTGCCGTTTGGCTAATCCCAGCAGATGGTTTTGACTTACGTTGGTGACATATTCGGACAAACGCCAAGGCATCGGAATCTTCTCAATCACGGCGTCGATTTCTGCCAAGCGACCCCGCTCAATGCCCCGATTCACAAAAGTCGAAAAATACTCTTTTAGAAAGGCATTGCTTTCGGCGTTCAAGCCGTCGACGTCGGTAACCAAAAGATTTAAGACGCTGGTGATGGCATAGGTGTTGCGCTCGTTATACTTGAGAATCACTAAGGCTTGCTTGATCCGCCCCACACTGGAAGATTGTGCCATTAAACCCAGACAGAGTTCTTCTTCGACGGGATAAAGCAGATCTGAATCCAGATTTTCCAGGCGCAAGAGCAAATAGGCAAAGGCACAACCCACTATCAGTCCAACCAAATGGGCAAAGTGCGCGACACCTGAGCCGCCATTTAAAGTTCCGGTCAAGTCACCGGCAATGAACAGAATCGGAAACAAAATCCAAGTCGGGCAACTCAGGATTTTATTATAAAAAATCAAAGAAGCGAGAATGCGCATATCCCGGCGAAAAAACAAAATAAAAAATGCACCCATCATCGCACTAATGTTGGCGGACGCCCCGATGACACAGGTTCCTTTTGGCGCGGAGAGGAGAATCTCCGCCACCAATGCGACAGTGCCCCCAAATAAATAAATCATCATGAATTCGGACCGGCGCAGGCGATTTTCAACGTATATCGCAAAAACCAAAAAGAAAACTAAATTGCCGATTAAGTGCAGCCAGCCAGAGTGAACAACTTGGGACTTCAAGATTGAAAGAGGATGAAGTGATCCGGCCGCAAGAATATGATGCTGACGAAAATGGCCTGTCATGATCGAATCAACCTGCTCCTTTGCCCTGATAAAAGCTGAAAACGAAGGAAGGTTTTTTACCAGATCGCTCTGACTTTCCAACTCAGCCGTATAGGTTTCGAGAAATCCTTTGATGTCTCGAGCATCCGAAATCGCGAGCGTCGGGCTTAAACCTTCACTTTCGGCCCGAGCACGCAAAAGGCGTGCGACTTTTTCCGTAAATTCTTTGTGGGTGATTTTTCCTTGAAATTCGAAGTCATAAAGATCCAGTGTCTTCTTAATTGTCTGGCATTGTGACTGGACCATTTGTCGCGCCTGACAGAGTTCGAGTCCCATTTGCGAGGTCAGTTGAATGAGGCCCGCTTCGGTCCGTGCATTTTTCGCCATG
>JAYVXN010000042.1:0-2674 GCA_043785085.1 Bdellovibrionales bacterium
GCTTTCGCGAGATTGGCAGCTACGGGTGCTCCGCCCGGGCCTGAGCCGACTACGATAAAGTCATAAACATCTTTCGGAGGTGAAACCTCGCAGTTGCGAGTTTGGCTTTTCGCTGGTGATGGAAGAACAGTCGTGAGGCCGCTAGCAAGAACACCGACTTTCAGGGAATCTTGGAGAAACTTTCGTCGTGCCGCAAGTCTAATTTTTTTTATTTTCTTCATCTGCCCAACCTCTCAAACCAAAAAAATGCGAAGCCTGTGCCAAAGCAGCTATAGTTTTGCGCGAAGCCGCGGGCCTTTGTCGTGCCCGAGGCCCTTTTCGGCTGGCCCCTGTCTAATTCTTAGACAGGGGCCTGGGTCTTTCTGGAAAAAGTGGAGATGGAGGTTTAATTTGAAATGGCATCCGTGCTTTTGAAATCGGGGATTTTGGTGAGAGTGGTGTCAGGGACTTATTGCTTATCCTTGATGGGGCGAGGGCCTTAGTTTTCAAACGTCGCTCCGTTCTTGGGTTGAATTTTCAGTTTTGCGGATTAGGTCATTCTTGAGAGGGTGGGTTTTGCACGCACGCTGGCGTTTTTTATTTTTACCTCGAGGCCGCGGGGAGCTCAGTTTAATGGCTGATCATGTCTTGGGTATTTCAATCGATACTGATTATGTGTCCGGCAATATAATCGTAAGTTTTCGACCTCATCGCTGCCACCTTCGGAAACTGGAATAATATGGTCAATCTCAAGCTGAAACCTCGTCCCACATTTCTTTTGCGTCTTGGGATCAATGTATTGGCAATTCTGATCGCGCTGATAAACAAAACGACGTGTTAAAGGCGTTAGTGGTCTGCGGTAGACTGTTGTCGGCTGAGGTTTTCTTTGACGCTTGTCAACTTCGCCTCGCGAAGTGGTTTTCTGTCTCAGTGGATCTTTTTTTGACAGAAAATATCGAGTCGTCGTCATCAGAGTCTGACCTAGTTCACCGTGGGGATTGGTGTGTCCATGAAGCTCCTGGCAACGTTGAATCTCAGCCCAGTCATTTTTTGAAAAAGTCATCTCCACTTGAACTGAGCCGTCTCTCTGAACAGTTATCCGTGTTGGCAATTCACGCGAAAGACCTAAACTCTCCGAGACGATCAGATCCGTTTCAGCACTGGTGGTATTTTCAATTTTCTGAAGCAGGCTCTCTTTTTCTGCTAAAGTCACATTGGTTTTCTCGCGAAGCCTTTTCACCAAGACTCTGATTTGCGATAAGGTTAAAGCCCCAGAGTTGATTTTCAATAACACCTCAGGCAGCTCATGAGAGAGTCTGACGGTATCGATTCTGGCTTGTGCTGAAGCATTGCAGTATCCGCAATTGAGCAAATAGGCGAACAAGCTATTAAAGCCCATGCTCACATAGAGCATGCGCCGATCGGCTTCGGCTATATGGAGTAAGATTTCATAAAGCAGCTCACGCTCGAGAGCGATCAAAGATTTCAAATCCCGATCTAAAACGTCATCTGTTAGGTGTTTCATCACTACTCCCTCATTGAAGGTGAGAACACACTACCATTGAATTTAAATTCGTGGATTTTGCTGTTTTGCACACCCTACGAATCAAAAGCAGAACTCGCCTTGCGGACCAGTTAAAGGTCGCTTCGCACGTGTGAGAGACAGTAAACTCGACACGTGAGCCGATTCGAATCCTGTTAAACAAAATGCCTCACAAGGGACTTCTCGAGGTCAAAATACTTGTCAATATTTATCAATCAGCATTAGAGAAAATATTCTACCCGAATCACGGCTGAGCCCCCGCGGCCTCGAGGTAAAAATAAAAAACGCCAGCGTGCGTGCAAAACCCACCATCTCAAGAATGACCTAATCCGCAAAACTGAAAACTCAATCCAAGAACGGAGCGACGTTTGAAAACCAAAACTCTCGCACAAGGCGAAGACAAACAATAAGTCCCTGACACAACTCTCACTAAAATCCCCAAAGTACCTTTGGGAATAAAAACCTGGGCCTTCGGCCCGGTTGGCTGTCCACATTTTCTCCACGATTATTAGAATGTTCCCAGTGGCCTGCGGTGAGCGGCTGAATCAATGTCCGTCGGCGCTCAGATAAGAAGCGTTCAACTCGCTACCCGAGATTTCATAGTTCTGAGTGAAATCATTGAAAATTCCAGCGCGAGCTTTGCTGTCAGGCATACCAATTGTGCTCGATGTGCAAGCCGGGTCATCTGCTGTTTCATCATTGGTTCTAAAACCGCTGACTTTCACCTGGAAGTACCTGTAATGATCGATCCACACATCCGCAAAGTGCGAATTGTCCACCAAGAAAGGATCAATACAGCTTCCTAAAATTGAGCCCCGAAGGGCTCTGGTTCGAACTTAGGTTTTTACTGAATGCAGTGGTATTCAAACTGCTGACTTGCTGTTGGAGATGCTGAGAAGTTCATCACCAACGCTGCTGTACTTGCCGTTATCCACCACTGAATAGCGCCAGGATTCCCGCCATAAGGTGTAATTACGCAGTGAGGGGACGTTGCATAGGCAGCTGCGAAAGTAACGGTGCAGGCGGTAGGACTTCCAGTCCCGAGCGTAACGATTCCACGCATGTCGTTGCCTGAAATGACCGGCGAAGTTCCGCAAGTACCAATTGAGGCGGCTGCGCCAGAGTTCGCAATATGGCCGCTCACATCGAGCT
>JAYVXN010000043.1:0-2672 GCA_043785085.1 Bdellovibrionales bacterium
TAAGGGAAGTTCAGAGGTTTATTCCAATTTTCGTGCCGTAATAATCTCTAATGAAATTGTCGACAAATTCAAAACTTAGGGTGTGGGTGAATCCGACAAACTGAATAATATTGCTCGACCGAGACTGGCTTTAAATGCACTGGTATTGAAGCGGCCTGGAGTCGGCTGGTCCAGAGACTAACCTCCTTAATTCGGGTTGGTCATTGGATCAAGCTATTCTGGAGTCTATCATTTTTGTCTCTGGGTCGGGAACGCGATGGGGTTATTCGGCTGCTTCAAAATTGAGTGTTCATGCGAGCGTGAAATTGTAAACAAATGTACATCTAATTTGCTATCGCTTCAACGATGGTTTTTTCCAGGGTCGCCTCAATGAGCACAGGTCTGAAGCGCCAAATTCCGATTTTTGGAAATTTTCTGAGAGATCGGTAAGTGCGGCAAGGCCTTAAATTGCTTGCTATTTCAAACAAAACATATCTATCCTCGTTACCAACTACAAATGATTAGCGCGAGAGGGCGGTATTTCCGAAACGTGCGCAGTTCGTGGCCAGCGAAGTCCGTGTCAAAGTCACAGCCAAACTGATTGAAGTGTTTGACTGAGATCTAAATCCTATGGCAGCGCACGCAAGGCTCTTGCGAGCAAATGGATCGTCGCTGAGGCAGTTTTGTGCAAAGTTACTGGAGATCCTCAACTTGTTGCTTCGGCCATTTGACCCCTCGGCCCAGGTAGTATTTGAGCAAATCGTCGTTTGGAAAAATCTCAAGTAAAAACGCGCCCAGTGGGGAGGATGCGGATAACTCACCTTGAAGCATACCTTCAACCCATTGCTCGATACCCAAGTCAGTCATCGATCGCAAGAGAGTGTAATTCAAGCGTGCCGTTAGTTCTTGAATGGCACTGAGTCGGCGAGCCCGCTGTGACTCCGTGACTGTTGCCTTTGCGGCAGATTGCAGTATGAATGCCATCATGCCGGGATCCAATAATTGCGTTTCTAATGCCATTCGTTTCCCTGTGGAAATATTATTAAGGTAGAAATTAAGACTGCTTTCAAGGGCATCAAAGGGCAAATGATTAATATTGCCACTTGATCCGTTTGGAATGAAGTGTATATACTGAAAATACAGTTTTTCAGTTGTGGAAGACGTGCCCCCGGAAATGTCAGCCAGTACAGAAGTGACCAATTGTGCAGTTTCTATAGCGTAAACTTGCATTTCGCTTTCACGCATCTGAGACGTTTTTTTTCTGATAGACGCCAAATTATCGCCTCGAGTGATTTGTTTAGAATTGAGAAATCCAAAAATTTCATTGCGAAACTCTGGATCAGGTAGACTGAGGTACTCAAGTAACCAAAACTTTCGACGCTTAAATCCAATTGTCTCTTCTGCCGGAGTGATTTTTTGGAAGCGAGATAAAATAGTTTTAGCGTAGCCTGGATAATTAAGAAATGCAACAAAATGGCCCACATCATGAAAAGCATCTAACAGAGGCCACTTACCTTCTTTTAGGGCCGAAATGATGACATTGACAGGAAGGTTAAACTCGCCAAGAGTTGCTTTTAAAACCCTGAATCCATCGTCTTCAGATGGCAACTGCTCACGAGTCGGATCAACGAGACGAAATTCTCGAAATTTTAGATTGATCATTCCGTCTCCCCCGACGTGATCTTTCACAAATACAATGGCTGGTCGAATGATTTCTGATTCCGGAATTCCTCTTCGCTTCAATTCGGACATGTATCGTTTATTAAAATTAATCCAGGTTGGTGCCACTCCCACGACGTCACCATATGAGTCTTTCGTCCAATCAAAACCTAATGTTTTTAATGTCGAAAATTTTTTTTGACCCTGCGACGGATCTTGTAGAATCAGTTTATTCAAAGGCATATTCGCTAAGGGATAAGAAGGAGATTGCTTTCCCATTTCTCGCGCTTTGGAACCGGCAAAAGCGCGGTAAAAATCGTCAACCTGTTTATAAACCTGAGAAATCGCGCTCGAGTCAGATTTGTCAGCTGATTTTGCAAACAGAGCGATGCACTGATTTCGAGCAAAGGATGCTCGTGAGAAGATCTGCAGGACAATTAGGATAGGAATTATGAGAAATTGTTTACGAAACACTCTATACCTTCTCTCTTTATAATAACTTAGTTCAGTGAAATGACAAATGAAGCCTTATCTCCGCCTAATTGGGTTTGAAAAAGAAAGCTATTATTTCCATAATTTGAAAGAATAAATGGTTTTGATTTTACCCGAACATTGCCGTCTGAGACATCAATTTTCGAAATGATTTGAATGGGAGTAACCGGATTTTCCTGGGCAAAGAAAGCGCCGGAAGTGAAGATGACAAACAAAACTAAGCCTAGTTCACGCATAATGAACCCTCACAAATAGAGTCTCAAAAACCAAACCCATGCAATTTGTAATGCAATATGAAGACCAACAATTGCCTCGCATAGATGAATATTAAAAGAGAGATGTGCCACGGAGTTTGACACAAGCCAAAGTAATAGAGAGATCTTCCAGGTTTTCAGTATGTTACACTGCTTACGAAAAATCTGGTAACTGCTCAGGTTTTTCCTAGCGACGGGGCTCAGCTAGATTGTAGGGGTTCTGCTCAACTAAAATGTACCGGTTTGAAACGTAAAAATAAAAAAAACCCATTGAGAGCGCAATCAGGA
>JAYVXN010000044.1:0-2670 GCA_043785085.1 Bdellovibrionales bacterium
TGCAGTGGCCGCAGTTTCTAGCGCATTTGCTTCTGCTGACTCAACGGCTGCTGCCACCGATTTGGGAGCATCACCGATTGGAAGATCCAGTTGGACAGGTTCAACTGGCGGTTTCACTTCCAGTATTGGAACTTCAAGTTTTGCAGAGGACATTTCAAGCTCTGCGACCTGAACGTCTTTTTCCATTTTCACAAGGTCATCATTTTTAAGAATGCCTTGTTCTTCAACCGTGGTGGCTAGACGTTTGGATTTCAGGCTGGTGAGTAATCGTTTGATCCAGGCAAACGGACTTTTCGAAGTTTTTGCCTCAGCCAATTCGCTACCAAGCTTTTCCAGATCTTGGCCAAGTGCTGGCGCGCTCCCTTTATAATGGAGAGCGAGACTGCCGAGACCCGAAACGACCGCGAGAGTACCGACGAGTTCAGGTCCCTGGAGCTTAATGCCGTAGAGCTCCGCGATTCGCAAGACCAGTTGCGCATTGACCATGAAGGCAAGCGTGCGCTGCACGGACCAGGCTTTTTTATAGCCAAATTTTGAGAAAAGCGCTTCGAGAGGAATGAAGTCCTCAACGGTGCCGCCCACTGCACCGAGCAAAGCGGTCAGCGGAATCATATTGTGTACTTCACGCCATGCAAGTGTGTCCAAATCCGAGCCGTCATACTCTTGTTTGATTTTCAGCATGTCTTTGTCGACAGATTGTGCAAAGGCCAAATACTTGATGAACGTCATAAGGCCATCGACTGGATTGGGCGCATCATCACCAGTTGGCGGAGCGATGGTGTTGACCACTTTGTTGATAAGGCCCATTTCAATTTTATGCAAGGCCAAAGACAATTCCGGATTGTCTTTGATTAGGGCGTTGCTGACTTCTTCAGAAATTTTCTCTTTCAAATTCAAAACGGGTCGTTCTTGTGATTGGTCGGGAGTGGGCTGAAGGTCTCGAGACTGGGGCCCTATGGATCTCGGTGCAGCCGGGATCGGAGCCGCCGCCGCCGCTGCGACAGGTGCTGCTGCTGGAACCTGTGTTTGGCTTCCTGTTTGTGTCGCGGCCAGGCGTTTGTTTTTTTCTTCTGCCGCTTGCGTGATCATCTGCGCGATCGGCTCAAATTCACTTTCGTTAAAATTTGGATCATCGGCTTTCATTTTGTCGTGAACATGGGCCAAGATTTGGGTCAGTTCGTCTTGAGTGATAAACGTATCTTTGCCGAATGAACTTTTCGCGAGTTCACTAATGACGTCACTTTGTACTTCGGCGGCATATGATGAAAACGGTGCCAGCGCGATGGCAAATGACAGGAGAATGTGAAGGTACACTCGAGGCTCCATTGTGACGAACTTTTTGACGGTCAGTTTGTTGGTCTCAAGAATTAAGCATTTGCTGTGCCTAGTTGCGGGAGCCACAAATTCGATATGAGTCGGTTTTCTGACGAAAGATGACCTTTTTGCCGTTAGCGAGTGACAAATTCTGCCCCGGTGCGGGGAATTTGCAGTGTAGGCCGAGTGGAGGTTCAAGGACGCCGGGAGGGTTCCCGGCTCCTTACCTTAACAAATTCTGCTTACTGCGTTAGGCCCGAGCAAGAGACCGAGACTTTCAAATTGCGGTTTAGACCCGTTAACTCTAGAAGTGTCAGGTCCACAAGTTAGTGAAATGGCAACATATGTTTCAAATAATGAAACATATTTTAAATTGGAGATATTCTCTGTCAGACGGACGTTTTTTTACAAATGAAATCACTTTTTTTCAATACTAAACGCGACCTTCTTCACTCCCGCTGACTTAACCACATCAATAATGGCCGTCAGCTTCTCAAGAGTGACATCCTTATCCGCCTGTAAAATTGCTGCCGTATCGGGTTTGTCTTTCACCAGATTGGTCGCAAACACTGTCACATCTTCAATCGTCGTTGGCTTGCCGTTGAGTGTGATTGTGCCATCTCGAGTGACGGCGATATTCAATGGGGTCGGCGGCGACTCATCGCCGCTAGCAGCTTTCGGCAAATTAATATCGATGCTTGGCTTTAAAACCAAGGGTGCCGTGACCATGAAAATAATCAACACCACCAAGATGATATCGACAAGAGGAACGATATTAATGACTGAAATCGGTTCGTCTTCACCACCGCCGCTCAGTTGCATTGCCATCTTAGGCCTTACCCTTCTTTTTAGCGTAAGCTAAACAGAGTTCACGCACCGTCTCGAGACTTTGGATCGCGCTTTTCACTTGGCGTTGAAAATAGTTGTAGGCGATGACGGCAGGGATCGCGACCACCAGTCCGACGGCTGTTGAAACTAAGGCTTCGGCAATTCCCAACATTACCGCTTCGTTGCCAGAGGCAAGATTGTGCGAGAGATCGCGAAATGCCTTCATAATTCCAAGCACTGTACCCAGAAGTCCTATGAATGGTGCGTTTGAGCCGACGGTCGCAAGAAAATTGAGGGACCTTTCAAGTGCCGGGCGTTCGAGAAGCGCGAAGGAGTTAAAAATTTCAGAAAGACCGTTTTCGCCAGATTCTTTCACATGCCTGAGGCCATAACTCAGGGCTCGACCTTCAAGAGACTCGCGGTCGCGGCTAATATCTTCCAGATCATCCAGATTATTGGATTGAAGAGCTTCGCGCATGCGAGATTTTGCTTTTAGGCTGCGATTGTTGATCTGACGTAATGTCAGCC
>JAYVXN010000045.1:0-2664 GCA_043785085.1 Bdellovibrionales bacterium
CAAAACCCCTTTGGCGCAATCTATGTGCGGCTGTAAATTTTGAATTTCCTTTTTGACTGCAAGCGACCTACGTCCCCCATTTGAACAAACGGCTGACAAGTTCAAAGATGTTATTTATTTTCTTGTGGAGTTTCTGCCATTTCATAAGTCAATCCAACAATACTTTGCAGAACAATGTCGTGATCCAGCAATTTTCGGATATCGCCGCTTGATGATAAATTCAATTACCTGATTTTCTCCTTTTTAAATCCTGACTCATCTATAATTCTTCGCCGATCCACTTTTCTGCTCTTTGGCGCGGATTCATGACAGTTTTGCCAACGCTGATCTCGACATTTGAACCACTGTGCTTAAATGTCAGGTCGCTTGGTTTTAAGGTTTCATTTTCGCTGACTGAGATCGTCTTAATCTTCGCAATGGCGACTTTATAAACCGCTTCAGCGCATTTATCTGCAAGCCCCAGCGCCACAGCGCCGGCCGAACTTGCCAGCCAAACGTGTCCTGTCTTGGAAAAGTTCTCCCACTCCACACGAAAGGAGGGTTTGCCGCCACATCGATTTTGAAAAGTTTTAGCCGCCGCCGCAAGGGTCTTTTCGACCTCAGCTTTATCTGCTGAATCTGAAGCTAGGCCTTGGAAACTACGATATGCTGCCTGCAAGTCCTCTGGTTTCGGCCTTTGATTAGCATTGACCTGCATCTCGATGGGATGTTGAGGATCATCCTCCGTAAGTCGGTAAACCGGAATCGCCGAGCCATTGACCAACGTTTTTTCATTTCGATCAAGAAATGAAAAATAGCCAACGCCACCAACCGCAAAATAACGTTTCTCGCCAGCCGATCCTTCAAATTGGTAAATCATGGCTCCCGATTTAGGCGCACTTGGTAAATTTTCCCAGCTCACTACGACAAAATTCGCATCTTTGGTCGGCATGACAAGTGGTGCTAGACTCACCTTGAGTGAATGGGTCACACTTGTCATGGTCAGATCCTGAGCAAAAGCAAAACTCGCAACGATTAAACATTCAATGAATAAAACAAGCTGTCGCATATTTCTCGCCTTGTGAAAAAAAGATTATGCGTAAAGCTGGATCGGAATTGCCGGTCCAGCCTTACAATCTTCAGAATTATAGTTTTTCTGCCAGATAAGCCTTAGCTTCCTTAGCCAAATTTGCAGAACCTTTGTTCCAGTAAGCCTCGAGAGTCGTGCCATTTAGGTTGAATTTAGTTCCCCAATGGCTAGGCGTATCGTTTCCTTTTAAAGAGGGGTCATAAACACATTTGACAGTTTTAACCGCTTTAACGATTTGCGGTTTGATTTTCGGATTTTCATAGCAAAATGTACCGATTCCGTCGACAACACTGCCACACCAATTGGCAGTTTTCATCGCTTCTTCACCTTTAAACGTGTCTTTATCAATGGTCACGCTAATGGGATTGCCACAATACTTCTCAGTCGCGACTGAATCAGTCGATTTTTTAACTGAATCATTGATTTTATCCCATTTTTTCTGATCAGCTATTGCACCAGCGTTGGCGTATTGCGTGACGACGCAAAGTAAGAGCGCACAGATTAGAGCTTTCATTTCATTCTCCTTGTTGATTGGGCAATATTGCCATTTGATTTAAAGGATCAGTGGCGGGCGCAGACTTAAGAACATTTGTCTCGCATAGCCATGTTGTTCTTGCCCCGCGCTTTCAGAAGCGGACAAGCGTTTCGTGCGAAGGCAGAATTTTTCTCCGTCTTGCGAATTCCTTCCATAAGGCCTTCATCGAGTTGTCCAGCACAAATTTGCGCCGCTTTGACCGCTGTTTTTGCATCTGCTGCGGCCGGGTCTTGATTCAGACCGAAGATCACTGAACGCTTTAAAGTGCCATGTTGGCAATTGGCTTTATCATCTTCAGCGGCAAGAGACCAAAACCGTAAGACTTCAGATGGGAAACGGCCCTCCTCGCCCATCAAAACCGCGATTTTTCGAGCCGCACCTTTGGGGAATTTCTGCACACCTTTTGAGAGCGCTTCAATGAGTGAGCCACATCCGTACGTACTCCCTCGAGAACAAGCTTCAGCGACAGCTCCTAAGGCTTTCCCTTTGGCATCGGTGTATTCAGCATTATTTGTGACAAAAGCATATTTCTTTTCAATCGAGGTCACTTCTTGCGCCGTCTCTGTGGCCTGCTTAATCGCCCCACTGGACCCATCAATCTGTGTGACCAAGCCCGTTGCTCCATGAATGACAATCGAATTGAAATCGGGTGTGCGCTCTGCAGGCGCCACGTGATCCGCCTTGTCCACTAATTCACGCCAAGCTTGTTGCTTCTCGAGAGCTTTCAGGTCTTGCATCGATAAATTCGATTCTGCCTTTGCGCTGAGACTGACAATTAAAAGTCCAGGAAAAATCATTGAAATCTTCAACAACATTTACAATGCCTTCAATTAAAGTGATGAGCTCTAGAAAGGATTTGCTAAATAAAGTTAACCGTCAAGTCGTACTCATCTTTTCAAATGCATGACTCGAAGCAATTAGACGTAAGTCTGAGATGTTTCTTTGATTTATAAAAATTATTTACTAACGAACTAAGTGAAAAAATCGGTGGCTGTTTTGTCGATTCAGAAAGTCCGCTCAAATGAATGGGTCGGACTAAGCACCCCGTCATAAGTAACTT
>JAYVXN010000046.1:0-8784 GCA_043785085.1 Bdellovibrionales bacterium
GGGAGCGCTGCGATCTTTATGGTCGACGGCTTTTTTTACGGTGATGATCTTGATGCTCTTAGGATTGAGCCTGCGCGAAATCCACAGCCTTCAAAAAAATCAGCAAGAGAATCGACTGAGCCGGACAGTTCAGGCAATGAACGAGAGTCCGGGCCCAAAAGCGTCGCCCGCGCATAAAAAATCACTGCATTTAGTTCGCTAGTGGCTTTTTGATCGAGTCTTTTAGGTAATGTTCTGGATCATTTTGTTTTTCGAGTACCTTACAGAAGGTGACCAGCTTGGAAAAATCATGATCCAGATTATCAAAAAGAGTTTCAAAGTCAGACATGTCTTTTTGATAAAGTTTGTATAATAGCAAATGCGCATTGTTCAGCGGCGTCTTCTCAAAATCCTTATAGCTCAACACCTTTAAGCGGGGGCGGACCTCTGCCGTAAAGCGCGTTTGAATTTCCTGAAATCGGGTTTGGCGGATCTCTTCAGGTATAGCGTGCCCTTTGCGGTCATTGTACCACTTTTCCAAGGTCTCGATTTCACGTGAGATAAATTCAGAAAAAATCCGTTCGTCTGCATTTTCCTCAGCAATTGCTTTCAAAGTTTTTGAGTCCTGGCCTTCAACTGCGGCGTAGAACTTTTCGGTGCCTTTGTTGCCGACGAAACTGGCGAGGCGTTCATTGAAGTCAGCTTCAGAGCGTATGAAAACCGTGGCGTGGGTAGTCTCATGAATAATGGTGTTAACTAAATCAAAGTCATTATAGACGAGCATACTGCTGAGGATCGGGTCGCGAAACCAGCCGAGCGTGCTATAGGCACCCACGCCGCGAATATAGACATCAAAGCCTTCTTGTTTCAGGCGCTCGCCTTCTTCCTTTGCGCCCTCAGGATCAAAAAATCCTTTATAAGGCATTTCCCCAACAATCGGAAACTTCCATAAATGATGTTTGAGTTCGTCTTTCGGAGCGGCACTGACGACGTAACTGACGTACGTGCGATCCAGTTGTACAAAGCTCGTGTAATTGAGAGATTTTTTCAGACTGAGATTGGTTTCGGCGAAATCATGGGCGCGCTGGGCGAGGCGCAATTTTCGCTTAGTTTCATCGGGCACCGTGGGATCTTTTAAAACCTCTTCAATCGGGGTGCGACGGCGAAGAATGTCAGCTTGTGAATAAGCACTTTTCACAAGATATTTGAGCTGGCAAGCGCTGAGTGGCAGTAAAAGCGCGCAGCAAAACCCGAGTAGAAGTGTGGAACGAAACCATTTAGACATCAGAACATCCAAGATAAACCGGCACGAGCGACATAATCAATGAGGATCGGGTTACTATCAAGTGGTCGACTCGTCCAGCCATCAACCCCTAACTTGAGTGAAAGATTCTGCGTCAAACTGATCTTGATGCCGGCTCCGGCACTTGGCACTAAGCCGGGTGGATCTTCAACGATGGTAGGTGCAAAGCCTTGATATTGGTCAACGAGCCGTTTGCGCAACAGGTAGCCGACGCCGGCTTTGACATAAGGTCGAAGCACGGCCGCTTTGTCTCCTAATGTCAGAACGAAATCCAGACCGACGATGGTATAGAAAATACTGGTCGTGTGAGTCGTCGCGGTACTTAAACCAAGAAAGCGTTTGTTGACGCCATCTGTATAGCTCAGTTCAATGGCCGACATCTCATCCAGGTAATAAGAAAACGATCCCGAGAGTGAGGTGGATTCATCATAGGCATCATCGGCAATATTGGTGCGTTTATAGCTGCCTCCGACACCGATTTCAAACACGCCGGCCTTAGCCGTCGGGGCCAGCAATAACACGCAAGCGATAAGGAGCAGGGTACGCATAAACCAATAGTATCAGAGGGGCGCAATTTGAGACAGGATGCGACAGTCTAGACAAGGACTAGGCCCTGTTGACCGAATCCCTTCCATCGATTGCGCCAGGACTTTAAGTCACAGTAAGGCGCGACGACGACGCTGTAGCCTCGCGCTACAGCTAGGAGGAGCTACGAAACTGTGGCTTAAAGTACCAAGCAAGCGATGGAAGGGATTCGGTCAACAGGGCCTAGTCTGTGCGAGCGACTGGACTTTGCGCCTCATTGCTCGGCAATGGCCTGAGGAATGAAATGAACATTAAACTGGTAATCAAGGTGAATTCGGCCGTCGTCTTTAATCATTTCTGTCGGTGGATTGGGAATTTGTTTGGCTTCTCGAAATGCCTGCACTGGTGCGATATCTAGTCCGCGTAAACCTGAGCCATCATGCAAAACACCTTTTACGAAATTGCCGTCTTTGTCTAAAACGATTTCAATCCGCGTCGACCAGCTCTCACTGCCTGCTTTTGGATTGGTGTTTTGATAAGAGAATAAAACGGCGCGTACGTATTTGACCCAGCGATGCCGGACCATTTCTTCCACACGCGCATAAAATGTGTAGTAAAGATAACGATCAGTATTCAATGCCGTAAAGTTACCAAACTTAATGTCAGACGGAAGTTCATCGCCCTGCGTGCTTTGACCTCGTTCAAAAGCCAAACCTGGAAAATTCGGCAGCGGTAAGGGTCTGCTGCCGTCTTCAGGATCCGGCTGCACCGGGGCTTTTTGTAAACCGCCGACAGCAATCTCACCTTCCAGAGGAGATTTCTCAGGAAGAAATTTCGAAAATCGATTTGATTTAGGTTTGGTCTTAGCATGGTTTTTCGCCAAGTCATGAGGCGGTTTGCGTGGTTGTGGCACAGGCTTTCTTTGTTCGGGATTATGCGACGGATCGGTCGAATCCGAATTGGTCGCTCGGTTCGCCGTCAAACCAGAGGCGGCCGCACGAGTTTCTTCCAAGACGGTTTGATCGTCTTCAGAAAGAAAACGGGCCTTTTTCTTCTCTTTGGTTTTTAGTTCTTCGGGGAGTGGGGCGGCTCTGACAATTTGCTCTTTGTCTTTTTTAAATTTCTTATCAGCCTTTCGGCCAGCAGGATTTTTGTCGAGTAATTCGAGGTAGGTTTCACTAGCCGGGGATTTTACAGGGGTCTGTATCAGACTGAGACAGAGTCCCAGAAGCACGTGAATCACAAGACTGAGGATAACTGCACGCGAAAATGTCATTCCCAAAATAGTATAGGTTGGGGTCTGGTTTTTGTCCACTTATGGCTAAAGTTGAGACGGATTTTGCCCGATAGGTAAAAGGTCACAGGGGGACGAAATGAACAAACCGAATAATGTCATTGACTTAAAGTCACGTCGCGCACCGGGCAAAAAAGTTCAAAATGAAGCCAAGCATGAGGCAACTGAGGCACCGGTTCTTGATATGACAGAACGGCGAAATGAAATGATCGTGACGGAACGGCGTCAGGTCAAACGCACGATTTTGGCGGAATTTATCGGGGCCTTTATTGTTGTACCAAAAAAGGGCTTACAAAAAGTCGCCATTTACGACATCTCCGAAAATGGCATCGCCTTTGACCTGGAAGAAGGCGAAGGTCGCTTGGATTTGGGTGAAGAAATCGCCATGCGAGTTTATCTCAATCAACAGACCTATTTTCCATTTGTGACGAAAATCGCAAATGTTCGTGATATTGATAATGAGCATGTTACGCGACACGGAGCTAACTTTGTCAAAGACACGGTGAACGACGAGGCTCTCCAACATTTCGTTAAATTTATTGAAACGGTGAGTGCCTCGCTTGCAACTGATCACGGCGATGTGATGGTTTCCAACCTGCGAACGTAGTTTTGCTCTTCGTGCGGCCTTAAGCCCATCACCATTGCCAGGGGTCTAAAAGTTCACAAAGCAAACGGGCAGACTTAAAAGCCACTTTCTACATGGACGCGTCATAAGGGGATGCTTTGAGCGTCCCTTTTATTTTTTTTCTTGTAACCAACCCAGACGATGTAATGCAATATTTATCAAACAGCTCGATATTCCTGAGGAGGAGTAAACTTGGTACCAACGCCCGCGAAAGTCACAGCAGATGGATCTGAGAAAAAAGTCGGCACTAACACCAGAAAGGTCGTCATAGATACCAACGTCATTCTGTTTGACGCTTTGGCAATTAATAAATTCGTCGATGCGGATATTCATATCCCGATATCGGTGATTGAGGAAATTGATCGGTTTAAACGTGACTTGGGTGAAAATGGACGAAATGCGCGGCAATTTAGCCGGATGATTGACGTACTCAGAGGCAAAGGCCCGTTGTCAAAAGGTGTGCAGTTGCCGAATTCGGCTTCGGTTCTCTATATCAATACCGATGTGCAGTTTGACGGTATGCCGAAAGATTTGGATCCAGAAAAGGCCGACAATCGCATCTTGGCCACCGCATTGGCATTAGAAAAGCAATTTACGAATCACGAAGTGGAATTGGTCACCAAAGACATCAATTTGCGGATTAAGGCCGATGTCTTTGGAATCCGCGCCAAAGACTATGAGCCGGAGCGAATTTCGTCGGAAGAAATGTACACGGGACATGAAGAGATTGAAGTCGATCCTGAAATCATCAATCGCTTTTATGCCGATCGTTTCGTCAGTGATGAACGCCTGAAATTCAAAGCGAATCAATATTTGATCTTACGTGATTCAAGTAATCCCGGGCACAGCGCAATTGGCCGTTTCAGTGAAAAAGAAGGCGGCATCGTTCCGCTGATCAGCACGAATGAAAGTATTTGGGGTATCCACCCTCGTAACGTCGAGCAGACTTTTGCGATGGATTGTCTCCTCAATGATGAAATTTTGTTTGTCTCGTTGGTGGGTAAAGCCGGAACCGGTAAGACGCTGCTCGCTTTGGCTGCGGGTCTATATAAGACTCTCGATGAGGGTCGATTTCAGCGCTTGCTGGTGAGTCGTCCGATCTTTCCGATGGGTCGGGATATTGGCTTTCTCCCTGGTGATGTCGAGCAAAAACTGAATCCGTGGATGCAGCCGATTTTCGATAACGTCGAATTTCTGATGGGTGCGGATAAAAAAGCCGCAGGCCGGGCGCAGGAATTGATGAATCAAGGAATGCTGAACATTGAGCCGCTGACCTATATCCGCGGCCGTTCAATTCCGAATCAATATTTAATTGTTGATGAAGCGCAAAACCTGACTCCTCACGAAATTAAGACCATTGTCACCCGGGCTGGGCAGGGGACTAAAGTCGTCTTGACGGGGGATTATTTTCAGATCGATAACCCGTACGTGGACAGCGCGACCAGCGGTCTAACCTATTCTGTTGAACGATTCAAGGGTCAGCGGATTTCTGCCCACGTCACACTGAATAAGGGTGAACGCTCGGAACTCGCTGAGTTAGCTGCAAATATTCTTTAAAGAATCGCCGGGGGGTTTCACCGACTTGAAACCCCTTCTTTTCATTTGCCGCCCCTGAAGAAACAGAGTAGAAGGTTTGGGTGATTTTATTTCGGGCTTAAATCGGAATTTAAAGGCTCTGAGTAATCACCTTTTTTTTCAAACGCAGCAGGGAGGCAAGAATGAACCCAAAAGTCATCACGTTTCACTACACGCTTAAAGACAAATCCGGAACCGTTCTTGAGTCGTCTGAAGGCATGGAGCCACTCAGTTACATGGAAGGCGTTGGGCAGATTATTCCAGGTCTGGAAAGCGCACTTCAGGGTGCAAAAGTGGGCGACAAAAAATCAGTCGATGTACTTGCCACTGACGCTTACGGTGAACACGATGAAGAATTGATTGTTAAAGTTCCGCGCGCGCAAATTCCAAAGAAGGATGTGGCAGTTGGAGACCAGTTTCACGCTGATTCGAATGGTCAGACCCAAGTGGTCGTGGTGACAGAGGTCACTGACTCTCATGTGATGGTTGACGGAAATCATCCTTTGTCAGGTCAAGACCTGCATTTTGATGTCGAAATCACGGACGTTCGTGATGCAACAAAAGATGAGATTGCTCATGGCCACGCTCACGGTCCCGGTGGCCACGACCATTAGTGCTTAAGGCCCTCAGTTAGCTCGACTGAAGATACGACTTTCGGTACGAATTTCGGTACGACTGGCACGACCAGTTCTGGCCTCTCAAGCATATGCGCTCTTCTGATAAACTAGAAGCGCGTATGAGTTTTCGAGCAATCTTCGGAGTATTAATTGGCATATTGTTTTTGACGATGGGCTATCGATTTGTCCATCGTCTGCATTTCTATTCTGAGCAAACTCCGGTAGATATCGTCCTCGAAGCCTTGCCTCCCGTGTCTGAACCAAAGACACAAAATATCGCCGATGAATTTCACTCGATATATCTTTTGTTAGGGCTCACCAATGGCGATGTCTTAAAAAAGATCAATGCCACTGATTTTCATTCTCCGAAATTTTTTGATGAATTACTGACAGGCTTTAAGTCAGGTCACCTCTGCGTGACCTTTGAGCGGGTGGATCGCACACGCCAAGCCTGTTATGAAAAAACCACGAAAGGTGTGGTGATTAACGTGCGTCCCGGGGTGGAGCCGACACCCGCGACTTTGGCTGTGCCACCTGCGACCGAAGTCGTGCAGGCAGCAAGCACGACCGAAGAAGGCGCGCCTTCACCACCGGCTGAGTCGACCCCGGTTGGTAATATGCCCGTGATTGGCAATCAAAATCAAAACCTGCTCGATTACTTGCAGTCGTCGTTCGGCGACGATCTTGAGCTATAGTCCTTCGCCGAGGTCAGTTTGTCGACTCCGCGCGAATCCTAAGCAACCTTCCATAAATAAGTTGACACTTTTGCTCGGTCTTTTGCGTCGGGCTGTCGTTGCTTCTCCTCGCGTTTGCGCCTCTGGCAAGCGCTTCGTCGGCGCGCCTCGGCCAGACGCAAAATCCGCAACGCAAAAGTGTCAACTTATTTATGGAAGGTTGCTTAGAGCTGACAAATCGACCCGCGCGAAGGGGTAGTTCCAAAGACCAGTTCTCGCCCGTAAATTCAAATTATCCCAAGTGTCTTCCGATGAGACTGTCGAGATGAATCTCGATCACCTTGATCGAGAGCAAGTTTCAGGAGGAAACATGCACTTACAGGGAAATTTGCAAGCCGTATTCGATGCTCTCTATAACCTTGGCATCATTGATCCCGTTCTGGAAATGGACTGGTCAGGAGCCATGCGTGAAATGGAAGAGTCAAAGGAGCTGGTGACAGCGATTCAAATCGCCAATTGCTACCATGCAAGCCCTTTGCGATTACAAGAGGAATTGGAAAAGCTCGATGAGCGAACTTTGAATTTTTTGGCGATGGAGGTTGCGCGTGAGTACGCCGACTATCATTCTCGGGAATCGTTACAGTAAACAGCTGCTGTTGGCAGCCGTGACCTTGATCTTGCTCCTCCCATTGCACGCGAGTGCTGAATGGAAGGTCGATCTGACTCGCCGGCAAAAAACTTTGCGGCAATCAGATATGCAAGCAAATCAAGCCGCCAACGCCGAAAAAGAGCGGACCATTTTTAATATGCTTTTTGAAAGTGGCGAGCCGGTCGTAGAAATGGTCGTGCTCAACACTGACAAAGGTTTTGTTCCGAATACCTTGCGTCTGCGCAAGGGTGCGAAGTACACCGTACATGTCGTAAACATAAATGAAAAAGAAAAAAACGTGAGCTTCGTGCTGGACTCCTTTAGCGAACATCACGCGACCTATTACGGTAAGATTAAAACGTTTCAACTTGAGCCGAAAAAAGAAGGCATCTTTTCATTTCAGTGCCCCGAGACTTCATCCGAAGGACGAGTGGTTGTCTATGCTCCGCCGAATTCAAACAATGTGCGGGCGCCATCGAACGAGGGGCAGTAATGAGTCAAAATGCACTGCAAATTTATCAGGACGCAATTCAAAACTACTTGGCGCCGATCATGCAGTTTTGGAAAGACCCGACCGTCACTGAGATTCTCATCAACGGCTATGACATTATTTTCGTTGAGCGCAAAGGCAAACTTGAAAAAACCGATGCCAAGTTTCGCTCCGAAGATGATTTGATGGCCGCTGTGAATAACATCGCGCAAAGTGTGGGCCGACGTGTGACCTTTGAGGAGCCGCGTTTGGATGCTCGATTGCCGGATGGCTCGCGCATTCACGTGGTGATTCCACCTTGTGCTCGTACCAATGGCGCGACCGTCAGTATTCGTAAATTTACGCAAACCAAAATCGGCTTTAAGGACTACATAAAACTTGGAACCATCACCCAAGATGGCGCAAGCTTTCTTGAGATCTGTATGTTTCTTGGAAAAAACATTCTCGTCAGTGGCGGCACCGGCTCGGGTAAAACCACTTTGCTCGGCCTTTTATGTTCGCGAATTCCAAAAGGTCAGCGGGTCATCGTGATTGAAGATTCAAGTGAGTTGGCCGTCGAACATGAACATGTGGTGTTTTTTGAAACCCGCATGGCTGATGAAATGGGTAAAGGAGAAGTCACGATGCGTGATCTTTTGAAAAGCAGTCTGCGCCTGCGCCCAGATCGTATTATTGTCGGTGAGGTGCGTGGTGCCGAGGGGATGGAGTTGATTCAAGCCATGAATACCGGCCACAAAGGCTGTTTAGGCACAATTCACGCCAATACACCCGATGATGCATTGGTACGTCTGGAAGCGCTGGCTATGGGAAGTGACGCAAAGATTAGCGAGAAAGCATTGCAATATTCAATCTCTGCAGCAATTGACTTGGTTGTGCAAATCTCCCGCCTCAGTGATGGTTCGCGACGCATCGTATCTATTGCCGAAGTACGTGGCCTCGATAAAGGTTTTAACTACGTGTGTGCGCCTATTTACAAATTGACTCACCTCGTCCGAGGCGCTGATGGTAAGCTCAGTGGCGACATCGAACCGACCGGCGAAATTCCGTCTTTCA
>JAYVXN010000047.1:0-8764 GCA_043785085.1 Bdellovibrionales bacterium
CGAACCATTTGCGTGAGGTCTATAAAGCCCTTCAGGACCTCCAGGCGGCCCCGGACAAAGACGCTTTCATTCAGACGGCCAATAAAAAATTTGGCTTCACACCTGATCTTGATTCGCTGCAAATCGACGGCTATCGTTACACGCACATCGACTTATTATATCGCATGAAACGCCGGGTCGAAGATGCCAGCACGGTGAAGCCCGTGGCGCAGGTTGAACCGCCCGCAGACGTCAAATTTCTGCGCTATTATAGCGATAATGTTGTTTTGAGTTTTTTTGATCGCAATCACAACCCCGTGACTGAAGACGATTTCGTAAAATCTGGAATGCGTTATTTGAATGGCCAAGATGGCAGCTACCTACGCTGGCCCAGTGAATCCGGATCACTCAGCCGATTTCGTAATAAGACCCTCGCCATGATTGAGATTTATAAACTCGGCGTTTTGCTCAATATGCCGCCCGAGCGACAACTCAAAGTTTATGACCCACAAGGTCTCGATGGCATCGTCAACGAGGTTCTGGAATCAGCTAACTTCGTCAATATCAGCCCGGAAGATACCGGCATTTTAAATTTGCTGAAACAAGACCGCAAGGTTCCGTTTGAACAGTTGGCGGATTTTCTGATTAATCGCGCCACTGGCGAACCGATGTCGGTCTTTGAAATGTTTTTTAATACAGTTACCAATGACCCGGCTATTACGACTGAGGCTGTTAATTTTTATAAAGCGCAAGCCAGTTTGGGATACTTTTTGTTTTCTCCTGATGCGCGAGTCGCGTCGATCATGCGGCAAAACTACCGGCCAATGATCGTCAACTTCGAGCGCATCGCGGGTGATTTTGATTCAGGAGTCTTAGCTGCTGAAAAGTCATATTCTGGCAAAGACTATCTCATCAATTATGCTCTCGGCCAGGGGGCGAACTCAGTCGTTCGCGCCAATCAAGCCGATGGCCACCCGGTTTTTTTAAGCCTGGCAAAGCGCTGGGATTTTACGGCGTTTATGCGCGACTTTCATGACAAACAAACCAATGGTTACTTTCGTCCGCAGCCAGGTGATCCTGACTGCACCACCGAAACTCACTGTCAAGCAGGAGCGAAGTAAGACATGATGGCGCTGACGCTCTCGCGAAAAAGCCAAGTCCTCTTTCTCAGCGCGATCCTGATCGCTTTGAGTTTGCCGGTTTTTTCAAAGGCTGCGAGTGGCGACCTCAGCGGCATGACGATCAAAATGAAGCACGTCAAAACTCGCAAAACGAAAGTCGCACGCCATAAAAATCCACCCTCGCAAATGACGGCGTTGAAAAAACAAGCGCTGCGCGTCCCCTCACCTGCCGCACAGCCGGTGATACAAAAACCACTTGTGGTCGCCCAAGCAGAGCCACTGGCAACAAAGCCAGTAGCGGTCGAGCCACTTAAATCGAAACTTGAGCCCCGCGCTCCGCTGGCTGCGGTTCGAGCGCAAGGCAGTCTTGAAACGACGATCGAGACTCCGTGGTTTTCAAATTATGGCGGCTCGGTTTCTTATGAGGCGGCCAGTAACTTTGCAGTTGATCGGGATCCAAGAAAATACAGCCATAACTGGCAAATTGCCGGTGGATTAACAGTTAAGAAAGAAATCAATCTTCAACTCGGCGTTGATTATCGTTACTACACTCTGGATAATAAAATGCCAAATGAACGCGGTAATCCGGCAATTGGCGACGTTTTTGCCTCTGCCGATCACCACTTCACGCTTGACCGCCGCAATAAACTCACCTTAGCAACGAGTCTCATCTTACCAACCAGTGATGAAAGTCAGTTTGAAGGCTACCAAGCCATTACGACAGGAAGTGTCTCACTCAGTACTTCGATCTATAAACGCATCTATCTGATTAGCAATACTTTGGGCGGCGGGATTATCTACAATACTTATGACAAATCTCCGACGACTTTGGAATATAACCCAGTGGCCTATGGGTCCTATAAATTCGGAAACTCGATTCGTTTGATTGATGCCTTGAAGCTTGGGATTTCGTTCGGCGCGAAGGTCACGCGCTATATTGACGATGGCAATCTCCTAAAGTTCAACAACACCGAGAGCCTTTCCTATGCGATCAAAAGCTGGAGCTTTGCCCTCAGCTACACCAACGGCAGCTATGCCGATATGGATAAGGTCGACTTCTTTTTTCTGGATGAGTACCGCCAACTTCTCACCTTCAGCGTGGGTTATGACTTTTAAATCACTCATCCCGATTCTCTTATCCTTACCCGTCAGTCTACTCATTGGCTGTACGCATGAAACCGCGCCGCCTCGACAATCCCATGAAGGACAAAAGCTCGTAGAGCCACAGCCGACCCATGCACTCACCGAACGCGAGCAAAAAGCCGCACTGGTTGCGCCTGTAAAAACTGTCAACGTCGCGACTTTAAACACCGATGCAAGTGTTTACCAAGAGAGTGTGGCTCCTTACGAAAAATATATTTTGGATGAATCCTATTTGCAAAATGCCGAGTTCACGCATTCGCAAAAAGGCATCGATATGCTGCAACAATTTAATCTTGGGGTCTTACGACTCATTGACCTGAAAAGCCCCCTCGCCGAGCCCTTACTGGATCGCTATGAAAAAGCTGTCTTGGCCGGTTGCAGCCCACAACTCGACGGTTGCTTGCATCTTGATTATTTCAGACTCGATCCACGAAGTTCCCGTATTGTCGCAGTGATTGCCCAAAGGCAAAAAGCTTCAATGCAGTTTTACCAGCGCCTGTTCATTGCTTTTGATATTTCTAACCGTGAAGAAGATCCAAGTCTTACGCGGCTGTACTTGAGCCGCGTGAGTGAGCTATTTAGCTCACTGAAAGATGACACCAGCGGCTTATTACCTCGTCACCAACGAATTCTCGGTCTGGTCTTTAAAGTCACTAAAGACCAACAGAACATGGATTGGCTAAAGCAAATCAATCCGTTTCAGCTTTCAACCGGAGCGGCCAATCCACTCGGATCGGTCGGCACTGATCTATTTAATTACGCCATTCGCTTTCGCCTCTATGAAAACAACAGATTAAGCCCGGAATTTCGCCAAGCCCTCGATGGGCTCAATGCTCGACCGCTGAGCTTTGCTCAAAAACAAGAAAAGCTATTTACTGAGCAAGCGAAAGTGGTTCTGGCTCTGAAGCTGAATAAAGTGGCAACCGACAACGAGTACTTCTTTTTGATTGATCGCCTTTACAATGATCAGCTGGGTCCGAGTGAAGCGCGAGCGATCTGGCAAAACTCTAAGAAGGATGCCGCCTTCCTCGTCAGCACCGTTCAAGATTATATGCGCCTACAAATGATTTTTACCTTGCAATCGAGCAATCAGCGTTGGATTGAGTTATTTAAAGATCGCCGCATCAACGATATTATGATCAATGAGGCAATCTTACGCGGCGCTGATGTGGGCTTGCAGTGGAAGACCTTCTTTGGATTTGCGCAAGCCATTCGGCGCTTTTCAGATCAAGCCCTGCGCCTCGACTCGAGTCAATCAGCATTGGCTGATCAGCTCGACCAATACTTTGGGAGCTTTCGGCAAAACGTAAAGCTGTTGGCGGTATATCCGCATATGATGATGATCTCTTATGAAATAGCGAAAAACGGTTTCGCCCACAATTTTGAAATTCCAAATCAAGGAATGCCAGTTGAATCGGCGCGGATCATGGACCTCCTGTTCAGTGGCTCGTTTCGACCTTGGTTTGACTATGGCACGGATGACAATCCGCAAACTGCTCCGAAGCTCTCTCGCTTTGAAATTCTCGACGCATTTCAATTTGCCCTAGAAACCGGCACTTTTGAAAATTTCAATATCGACGCTGCGGATTTTTTCTCGGTTCTTGGCGACAAACTCTTGGGCGAGAAGTCTCTTGCACTCGAGCAAGAAGTCACTAACCTCAAACAAAAATATGATCTCTCCAACCAATGGCACACTCTTCTTGATATCTGTGACCGAATCAAAGATGGAGCCGTCTATAACAATCATATGAATCTAATTGATTTACGCTCGGGCCCGCTATTCGGTCCATTTTTAGATTCCCTCAGTGATGCTTTTGAAGGCACGACGATCGATGCCGATGCAACTGGCCGGGCGATGACGCGCCAAGGTCTCTTTCCTTATTCCACCCGGTCGGTCAATGCCCTTGAAACCGTGTTTCTCAGTGATCGTCCAATTGAGAGGTACTTTGACCTTCTCGCTTCAATTTACAAAAAATACCTCGAGCAAACCGGCTCTAGCCAAACTGAGATACAAGAAAAACTAGCACCCCTCGATCGCCACCTCGGTCATTTTAAAGACTTGCAAACCGCATTCGTGTCCAAGTTTTACCAAAGACGAAATGAGTTTAGCCGTTGCTTCCCGCTTTGGCTGCAGAGAGAACGCGATCTTCAGGCGCAACTCATCAATCGAGAAACCGAATATTTTAAGCGCGTGCATGCGGATTTGCAGCAATTGGCCGATCATCCCGAGCTCGCGGCGCAGCTCAATGCGGACCACACCGGCCACGGGCTCCCTGCAGAGGCCAAGCAGTGGACTCGCTTTCAAAATGGCACATACAATCTCTATCAGCTCGATGCTCTGGCTCGGATGAAACAAGACTTGGAAGAAACCTCAGAGGCCGGCCCGCCCTTGGCGCCAGGAACCCATATCGACATTCCCAGCAATCTCAATAAATCAGATGAGTTTTTTAGCCCAATGGTGGCTCCCATTCCTTACAGCAAAGACGAAACCCAGTTTGTGAACACCGCTTTGCGCGCTTTGTTCAATCAATCCGGACCAGGCTTTCTTGGCATGCTGAAGTGGACGATTTCAACCACTCCCGATATCACCCATTACAACGGCATGATCATGGGCGATGCGATCCTTTACCGCATGGGCCCAGTGACAAATCAAAATGGCCAAATTCAAGAGTTGAAACCGAGCGACTTTATTCAATCAACTTTGAACGCCGTGAATTATTACTCCTACACACCTGCAGAGTCCAAACGCCTCAGTGAGATAGGCCTCAAATCCAGGATTATAAAAGACATCGCCAGCGTCCCAGAAACCCTGGTGTCTTGTGGCTGGGAATTGAAGCCGATCTTTAACTATGCCCTCGATGCGATTGGCAATAGCCGTATGGCCGATGATTATTACTTTATGCGAATTTACTCTTGTTTGGCGCCGGAGCCTCGCGCGATCCAGCCCGATATCTTCCCGATTCGCACTGAAGCGCAAGAGTTTTATGTGTATCAAAGCAATCACGAGAGCTTTATCTTTAATCCCCTGATTGATTTCAGTCAAAGTCTGCGTCCAGTCTTCGGGCAGTTGCTGAAAGGTGATGAGGATCGTTGGTACAACGCTTATAAAGCGATCCTTGATCGTTATGCGAGTGATTCGAAGAGTCAGTCCGTGACGACGATTATTTTGGATCCCGGAATCGTGCCCCAGCCAGGCTACTTGACAGATGGCATCTTGGCCACTCACCGCGGCGGTCTCATGGAGTTTAACCGCCAGACCTTTAACTATTTTGACGTCAATCTGCCAGCACAGTGATTAAATTGTATGACCCTTGCGAACCACTGGCGGCGCTTCTTCATGAGGAGGCTCATCGGCCGCAGTCGGCGTGGTTTTGCCCTTACCGCCCTTGAGTTTGACGGCTTGGGCGACGTCGGCCTCCATGCGATCCTGGATGATGCGGCAAACTTTTTGGAGGTCGGTTTTATTGATCTGTTTTGGATTGCACGCAATGCCGTCTGGATGACACATCATCGAAAATTGAACTTTATAATCATTCACGTATTCTGGATTTTCTAAAATCAACCGAGCCGCTACATCAATTGCGTCTTCATTATTACTCGCCAATTGACATTCGCTTGAAGGGCCGCTGGGGGCATTTGGATTGGTTAATTTTGCAGATTGAGGGCCGACGCAAAAAACTTGACGATCTTTATCAAGGCCAAAAATTAATGGATTACAAGCGACGGTCTTATCAGCTATGTATTTTCCCGGGCAGGACGATAAGATTTTCGTGGTCTTACCCTTTTCGGTTAGCTTCAGACGTTCGTTTTCGTCATCCGGATTACCTTCTTGTTTTAAGTTTTTCCCTGCAGTAGAGCACTCATGTTCAATGATATAGCCTGCATAGATGCATTCTGGCCATTCCTCGCCCTTCCAGGATTCAGGGAGCTTTTTGCAATCTACGGTTGCGTCGTCGGCTTGCGAGCGTGGCAGCAAATAACTCCAAAACAAGCCCGCTCGAGGGGGCTGCGATGCGGTCTTCCAGAGATGATGTTTTTCAAGTTCCACGACGGCCCGGCGCAGCGCCTTAACGTAGAGATGTCTCCCCTCGTTACTCAAACCGAGATACTCCCTTTGAGAAAGTAGCGGCAATCCTTCAAGAACTTCTGACGAACGAACCTTTTTCGCCCAACCATCGGCGCTGATCAGAAACACCAAGAAGAATACGAGGAGAAAACTCTTTGTCATTTTGTACCTACTTTGAATGATTCACGTTTCTCTATCGGTGAAAGTTAACGAGAGCTTAAGATCCCGACCTCCGGCGAGGCCTCCAAAAATTATGCGTTCAATCAAACAGTTGCCAAACAGTTGCCAAACAAATGCCAATAATAGTGCCAAGTTTTGTTGTCACCTTTGAAACTCTTCCATTCCTCAACAGTCCCAGAACCTCTCAGTATGGTCCAGGTGCCTGGCATTGTAATTGCGAGAGATTCGGGATGTCGGAACATCTGACCAGCCCTAAAACCAGGGCCGATGAGCGTTAAACAGATAATGATAGGGAGTAAAAATCATGGGTCTAATTACACAAGCAGCAACGGCATTTAAGTTTGGCGGCATCTGGATGTGGGCCATTATGGGCGTACAGATTGTATCGCTCGCCATCATCGGTGAACGCGCATGGGCTCTTTTCATGCGACGTAAACCCAATCAAAAGAAACTGCTGGCCATCTTCGAAGAAGATCTCAAGCGCGGCCGCCTGGAGCAGGTCATTGCTAAGGCTTCGAATATTTCTGATCAGCCGCTCGCAATCGTCGTGCAAGCCGGCGCTCAAGCCGCGCTCGATATGGGTGGACGTGAAGAGATCCAATTAAAAATCGATGAAGTCTTATTGGAAGAAAAGTCACGTCTTGAAATGCGAACTGGCTTTTTGGCGATGCTCGGTAACGTCGCGACCCTTGTTGGTCTTTTAGGTACGATTGTCGGTATGATTGAGGCCTTTACCTCAATTTCCAATGCCAACGCGGTAGAGCGCGCGCAAATTTTATCCCAAGGTATTTCTCTGGCAATGTATGCCACAGCCTACGGTCTGATCACGGCTGTTCCTGCCTTGATTATGTACGCCGTTTTACAAAACCGCGCCAATCTGTTGACCGAAGATTTGAATAAAGCCGCTTTGAAAATTTTCATTTGGCTGGGTTTCAAATATGAGTCTGTTCCGAGCGTTAAAAACAAGAAAGCCTAATTTTTTTTGGGGAAGCTAACTTGCGGTCAAGGAGAATCACGTGTCATCTGAAAGCAAAGAATTGAATTTTGAACTGAACCTCTTACCGGTTATTTCAGTTTTAGCGGTTTGCATCTGCTTTCTTTTGTTAAGCAACAGTGCCCTGCCCTTTGGCACTCTCAACGTCGACCAGGCAGTAGGCGTTGAAGGCGCCCTGGAAAAAGACTCACCCCCGGCCATTTGGGTATCAATTGGTGCTGATAGTGAGATGGTGGTTCGAATCAAAAATCTGAGCAAAGGCTTAACAACATTTGAACAGGTCATTCCATCCGTCAATGCAAAAATCAATTGGTCCGAATTAGAAAATACTTTGAAATCCGTTTTAAATCACTCACCGGACCTGAAGCAGGCGATGGTCGTGCCAAGCGGCAAGTCAAGCTACTCCGACGTCGTTAAAGTCATCGATCAATTTCGCAAACATGCCATTGCCGATGTCGGAATCGCGCCAGCTTTAGGAGGGTCTTAAGATGACAACCAGCACTCTGACAGCTCAAATGATTGAATCACCGCTCCAGGATCAACTGTCGTTACGTCCACGCGCGCTCAAAGCAAAAAAATCACTGGCGACGGCGTTGCTGCTCACATCACTGGTCGATGCCTTTTCGATTCTTGTGATTTATTTGATCTTCAATGCCGCCAATGGGTCTGAATCCTTGAATCTCTCCAAAGATATGAAGCTGCCGTTTGCTTCACATGCCGTGATGCTCACCAATGCTCCAGTTTTAAAAGTCGAAAATAATCAATATTATCTAAATGACTCCCTCATCGCTCTCGCGCAATTACCCCGAGCCTTAGCTGCCTTTCATGCCACTTCAGCCGGCAGCAATGTCACGGAACTGATTGTGCAAGCAGACGAAAAAACCAATTTTGAATACCTCAATCCGATTTTGCTCTCGGCTTCAGAAAATGGCTTTCATAAATTCAAATTCGCAGTCATCCAGGATGCGAGCGCGCAATGAAAAACCTCATTCTTTTCTCCACCACTTTGCTGATCGTATTCGCTTTTCAGCCAAGCCAGGCTGAAAAGATGGCTATCGAGACGCACACCCTTGTCATTTCAAAACTCGAACGTGCGCTTGTGCATCTTTCTAAGTCCGAGAAAAATGGTAACCCCACGGCCGACGATTCACGCCTACCGACTCTCATCCGCCTCGGCGATCTGTACTCCGAACGCGCACGCTTAGAGGCGATGAAAGAGACTGAATCAGCTTGCACCAATTGCAATCAAAGCCAAAAAGACCGCCAAAAGGCATCGACCAG
>JAYVXN010000048.1:0-2653 GCA_043785085.1 Bdellovibrionales bacterium
CAGGAGCGCGCGCGTTTGCGATTGATTGCCGCCGACTTGGTCTTGGGTACTCACGCGAATATATAAAAGCGTCGGTTTCTCATTCATAAAACACCTCGAATCGCATTCATTCTTACGGTGTCGCAAACCAACTTAAAGACAATCTCGTCGTCGGGCATCTTTGAGCTATCAATCCATTCCTCGAGACTTTTGAGGCGGACCCCCTTGGTGCGCATGAGCTTTAGAACGTCTCGTGATAAATTGAAATCGTCTGCGGCAATATGGAAAAGGCTTGGAACAACGAGGGTGGTGATCGCCCGACGCTCAATAAGCTCTAGAACTTCGTTCCACAGGGGCCGGTAATCCTGGCTCGGGTGAAGATCTTCGGCGGCGATATCCGTCTCGAATGGGATTTTTTGAAAATAGCGTTGGAGCATGAAGAGCCCTGAATCCCTCAGGGCCAAAGAAGCGTAGCCCATCACGGGTGAATTGGAACAGAAACGACTGGATGACATTAAACCTCCGGAAAAAATAAAAAAACCCCAGGAGAATTGCTCGCTGGGGCGAAAATTGGGACCGAAATATAATTGAGACTTGGGTGACGACGTTAATCCACGAGACCCCACCGCAGCCCGAGGGCCTGCAACACTGCTTGCTTGAAATGACCATCAAGACTCAAGGCCGCGTCGAATGGGTTCACGCGTGGACGATAGCGATCCGTCCACAAATTGAAACACCAAGTGATTGCTGCCTTGTGGCCAGTGCAGAACTCAATTGAGTAAATTTTTTGCCAATTGATACTTTCTGTCTCGAGCGAAATGTGTGGCATCACCAATTGCTCAAGATGTGGATCGGCCTTAACAATCAATAGGACTGCGCGGATCTGGGTCGACAGTTTTCGCTCTGGCGTGACTGACGGGATAGTGGATGACATAAAACCTCCAAAAAAATAAAAATGTTAACGATCTTGTTTCTGCGGGGCTTGTTGGTGTTGATGTTGGAGTGGCTGTCGTGGCTTTGCATTCAACATGGCGCGGGTGAAAGCCGCGTAGCTTAATTGGTCATGCTGATGGGCGTGGGCGGCAGCGCCCGCCATGCGAAGCGTGAGATGCACCATCGCGTCTCCGACTCCGACAAACAGACACAGTGACAATATCCAATAAATGAGACGAAGCATTGCTCTCCTCCTTTTTTGCTGTCGGCGGGATTGCCGACAAGCTCATGAAAAAGTTGGAGAGAGTGGATGACATCGATTGCGCTTAGTAAGATTTGACTAAGACTGAAGTAAGACCGAAAAAATTCGGCCCTACCACGACCCTACCAAAATCCTACCAAATTTTGAAATGTCTTGAAATGTCCTGAAATGTCGAGCAGCGGCTCTGCTCTCGTGTGTAATTGTTCATCTGTTTAATTCGACTTGGCTTTTCTGATTCAACTCTTAATGACTCGCGAAGAATGGCGGAGAGGGAAAATCCCAAATCCGCTATTGCTAACACCTGGAAATCATTCACAACTTTTTCAGCCAAAAATCGATCTGTAGCAAACTGTAGCAACGCACTTTTTGCATTTACCAAAGCTTGCCTGGTCACTGGACCATTTGAAGAACTCTGCCATCTGATTCCAAGGGCACTTTATACCCGAGTTTATCAGTGCCGCCCTTCAACTCGATTCCGGCTTTTCTGACGTACACGTTTGTCGTTTCCATGTCAGCGTGACCCACTATCGCCATCACTCGGACTAGGGATTCGCCCTGAGTTAGTAAGTTGGTGATAAATGTTGCCCGAAGGTCATGGAACTTGATCACCGTGATCCCGATCATTCGACAAAACTCCTTCAACACCTTGGCCGCACCGCCGCGCTCCCATTCGGTTAGCCTTGGCAGTACAAACTCTTCTTGCCCTCGCTCAAGCTTGAGCTTTTTCAAAAAACCCAAGAGTTGATCCCCCATTGGGACAATCCGGTTTTTTTGATTCTTGGTGGACTTCATGCCATTTTTGCTATTCCAGCTTCTAACGACATGAACTGATCTTGATTCAAAGTCCACATCGGTCCACTTTAAGGCAAAGAGTTCGCCTGAGCGCATGCCCGTAAAAAGCGCCATTATCCATATCGGATAAAACCGATGATTGTTGGCCCTGGCTTCTTTTAGGAGCAATTGTGCTTCGGTGTTTGAAAGAACCTTCATTTCAGTCTCTGGGCATTTGACCAGCATCCTTTGGCAGGGGTTTCGGTCAAGCTTTCCAGTGTCGATCGCGACTTGAAAAATACGCTTGGCAATTTTCAAGACCGATTTCCGAGTGTGCATCGTGGCTTCACCATCTTGCATTTTCTCATAAAGAAGTTCATGCACATCCATTTTTTGGATGGCTCTGAGTTCTTTTGAGTCCCAATGCTTATGAAGCCATTTTCCGGCGATCTTCTCACACGAGTAGATCGTTGAAGGTTCGCACATCGTTTTCATGATATTCATGCATTCGGGGAACCATTCGTTCCATCTGAGATGAATATCTTCTTCTCGGATGCGGGCAAGTTCGCGATCAAATTCAAACTCGAGATCTTCGGCTTTCTTTAAGGAGGTGATCCCGCGCTTTCGCATTTGCACGCGCTTACCGCGAAGATCAGATCCGTTGACATAAACTTCAAAGAGTTTCTTTCCTTTTAAGGTGTAATTCGA
>JAYVXN010000049.1:0-2649 GCA_043785085.1 Bdellovibrionales bacterium
CGCGTCGATGAGGTCCTTCAGCGTGATGCCGTTGGCGCGAAGGCGAAGCGGATCGGCCAGGACGTGGAACTCTTTTTGAAAGCCGCCGAAGCTGACCACATCGGCGACCCCAGGCACTTCTTTAAAGCGTTTTTCAAGCTCCCAATCCTCGATGTCTTTGAGTTCCATCGAAGAGGTACTTTTAGCGTCAAGAAAGTAAAAATAGATTTGGCCCACCGGACTACTCATCGGGCCTAAAGTCGGCTGCACGCCGGCGGGCATTTGCGCCTGACTGAGCTTTTCTAGGACATACTGCCGGGCCGCGAAAGACTCGGTTTTTTCATCAAAAATCAAAGTAACGACCGACAGACCAAATAACGAAACTGAGCGTACGTCCGTGTGATGAGGCACACCATTGAGAACAATCTCAAGCGGTACAGTGATTTGCCTTTCGACCTCCTCAGAGGCATGCCCTGGCCATTGCGTAATGATCTGAACCCAGGTGTCAGCGATATCTGGATAAGCTTCAATGGGAAGGCGCTTGAACGAAATAATGCCGACGGCAGTCAGGACAAATGCAAACAACAACACTAAGAGGCGTTTTCGCAATGAAAATTCAACGATTTTGGCGATCATCTCAGTTCAGCTCCGCCTTCAAGGCCGCATCGAGGAGCAAAGCCCCTTCGGAAACAACTTGATCGCCTGCATTCAGACCAGATAAAACTGCGGTCTGCCCATTTCGTGAATCCGCCGTCTTAACTTCAACCTTACGAAAGCGCTCTTTATCGAGCCGTTTGAAAACGGCTTCTTTATCATCAAGATGCACCAAGGCGTTAGTGGGAATGACCAACAAGCGTTTTTTATTTAGAATGATATTACCCTGGACATACATATCGGCGCGAAGAGTTGAGCCTGGATTGGTCATCAATGCGCGGATCTTAATCGTGCGCGCAACGGGATCCACCACTGGACTGATAAATGACACTCGCCCCGAGATCGAAAGACTTGAGCCCTCAGGAGTAATCGTGACCTCTTGATCTTTATGAACTTTACTGAGGTCCTCCGGATACAGATCCCCTGAAAACCAAACTTTGTTTAAATCGGCTACCGTGAAGAGAGTATCACCCACGTTGGCAAAGTTGCCGACGATGGCTTTCTTATCGATAATAAATCCGTCGCGCGGCGAGCGAATGATCAAAGTAGGGCTGCCATCATCGCCATCGTGAGCGAGGCGATCAATATCACTCGCATTCAGCCCCATGTTTTCCAGTTTCTTTCGGGCCAACTTTGTGAGCCCGCCAAAACCGCTGGGATCACCGACAACCGAATTCGAATTGCGCATCGACTGCAAATACTCTTCTTTGGCAGCGGCGAAATCGGCACTGAAGAGCCCCGCTAAAGGCGTGCCCTTTTTTACTGGCTCGCCTGACGCAATAAACACGGAATCGATTCGTCCCGAAACACGTGCTGGAACCACCGCCATGCGATCTTCAACCACCGCAATTCGACCCATCAATTTCAGCTGCTCCGGAAAGTCGAGCAGCTCAGCAGTGGTGACTTTGACATTTTGGATGGCATCCGGGCTCAATTTGATCGTTTGCTCATCCAGGCGTTGCACGGGTGCGTCTTCCGGCTTTGGTTTTCCGGTGCATTGACATAAAAGCAAAAAACAGAATAGGAGAGAAATTCTTTTCATCTTAGCGATCCTCGCCAATGAGCTGGCCGTAAGCGGAATAGGCGGTTAAATAATTGACCATTTGGGTAAAGTAGTCGCGTTTAATACCCCGTCGTGCCGTTGCCGTATCCGACAGAGTTTGAAAGTCGATTTTGCCCGAGCTATAACCGACGAGAGCAATATTGAAGGACTGCTCGGAGAGAGGCAGCAAATGCTCCTCAAAGTTTTTTAGCTTCGCTTCAATGGTGGCCAGATTGTCAACGGCCGAGTCCATCAGCGCCTTTGATTGCAAAAACAACGAATCTAAGTTGGCCTCGGCGGCGGCCTGGTCATGCGCAGCTCCGACGATGCTTTCACGTTCATTGAAGAAAAACCAGAGCGGAAACGTCGCCTGCACTCCGACCATATAAGTGTGGGTGTAAGGTTGATTGGGTGACGCAGCCGGCACAGCATAATTCGTCGACCCGAGGGTGAATTGAAAGTCAGGGAGCGGACTGAGCAAGGCTAAATGATAACTGCCCCGAGCGGCGTCGACCTGAGCTTGAGCCGCGCGAATTTCGAAACGCTGGCCGACCATTAAATCGAGAGAGCGGTGTCGGTCAGGCGGCGGCAAATGCACGCGCTGGATGGGTTCAGTTTGCGTTTGGCTTTCTGGCTCCCGGCCGAGGAGTAAATTCAACTGCGTGCGGGCTGATCGTTCGCTGGCGATTAGGTCAGCTAGGTCGTTGGCATTAGTATAGAGAGAAATTTCTGAGTTCAGCAAATCAACTTGTGTGATAGCTCCCGCCTCATAGCGGCGCCGGGCGATTCCTGAAATTCTCTCATACGCATTTTTTTGTTCGGAATTGAGCTCAATATTTTTGTGCGCCAGAGCCAACTGATAATAGGCTGTCTTCACATTCGTCGTCACTTCTAAGCGCTTGGCCCCTAACTGCTCGCTGAGAACCTTGGCATTGTCACTGGCAATCGAACTTTGGGTCCAGGACTTTCCGGGA
>JAYVXN010000050.1:0-2646 GCA_043785085.1 Bdellovibrionales bacterium
CGGCCGTAATCTAAAATAGAAAAGGCAGAGACGCCGCTCGGATTGTGACTCACCGATGTCGACAGGCGATAAAGGCCACTGACGCTGGTCGGATCGGCCGTATTTACATTGGCCGAGGTATCAATCAATAAATTACCTTTAAAAGAAAAGGTCGGCTTAACTGGCTCTGGGGTCAGCAAACTGGTACTGAGGTTAGCAGCGGGCGCGATGGGCGTGACCGGCGCAACTGGTTCAACGGGAGTTGTTGCTGCCGAAACCGATCCACTCTTTATTTTTAAAGACCGGATTTTTTTTCTGACGTGTCTCTTTTTAGTTTTCAGTTTTTTCAATCGCGCTAAGGGTTTACGTAAAAGGTGTTTATGAACAGAGGCTTTTGGCGCTGCTTTCGAAACTGGAGTATCAAAAACTTCAGCGCGAGCGACGGCACAGAAGATTAAAAGAAAGATAATGACAAAAAGGCCGAGCTCCCAAATTCCGCCATCTACATCCGCGGTGTCAAAAATTTTTAATCGATTGAGTTTCATCGCCTACGTTCCTTTTTCTCAGTCGCTCGGATGCTGCCTTTGTGGGCAAATCGACACCACTCAGCAACACCGTTATGCACATTGGCAATGTTCGCGCCAATTTCTGTCACTCGAATATGGGACAAATCGCACCTCCCGCTAACAAAGACGGGAACTGCGGCAATGGGTGCAAATTTACCACAATGCCGCACTGGGTCACAGACGCAAAATGGGCCGTGAAATTTTTACAGGTGTAAAATGGATATTTGTGAAAAATAGTAACAGTTAAAAGAGTTTAAAAGAGTTTAGAAGGGCGTAAGCGAGTCCCAGGCTTATAGATCCTATTAGTTTTGTCATCAATGACCATACTCTCACTTCAAATTCCTCGGTGATCTTGTGAATCGGTTCCCCTTTAAAAATAAAACTCGCTTCATTCATGGCGACCAACACCCCTTCGACCGACTCTGCGGGTAAAGCCAATAAAGACTCAATCAAAGCGACCTCCTGCCCGCCTTCCGTTCTCAGTGACAAATGGTGCCCTTCTAATTCCATTAGATACGACAAGGATCTGTGACGAAGTAATGGAGACGATTTTTGCGCAGTGGATTTCGAGTCAGATTTCGAGTCAGACCGAAGCGGGAGGAGAAACGGCTAGCCAGAGGCGTACAGCCAAAGGCTGTCCGTTGGACAGACCGGACGACGACCAACGCAGGGCTGGCTCGAAAGACCAAGCAAAAACGTCGCATTTATTTCGTCACAGATCGTAAGACGGATTGCAAAAAAATGCCGGCAACAGAGGCCGGCATTTTCATTAAACTGTCATAAACAATACTACTTCAACGAAATGGTCTTGATGGAAGCTTTTACTTTCGCCTGGAGTGATGGCGGAAGCGGAGCATAGAATAACTCGCCAGCCATTTTCTGACCATCATTCATGGCCCAATTCAAGAAATCAACAAAAGGCTGACCTTTGTCTTTGGGCATTTCTTTGTAAACAAGGAGGTAGGTGAATGAAGAAATTGGGTATGAACCAGCACCATCCGGATTCGTGATAGAAACACGGTAGTCAGCCGGCATTGTCTTCAAAGCCCCAGCAGCTGCTTCAGAGGTTGAAGCCAGAGTCGGCGCTACGAATTTGCCCGCTTTGTTTTTCAATTCAGCTGTCGGCATTTTCTCTTTTAAAGCATAAGACATTTCAACATAACCAATGGCACCTTCGGTATTTTTCAAGAAGCTTGTGACTCCTTCGTTACCTTTGCTACCAGTTCCAACCGGCCAGCTCACAGCCTTACCTGAACCAACTGCTTTAGCCCACTCAGGGCTGACTTTTTGCAAGTATTCAGTAAATACATAGGTCGTGCCAGAAGAATCAGCACGGTAAGCCACGGCGATTGTTTTCGCAGGAAGTACTACGCCTGGATTTAATTTCTGAATCGCCGCATCATTCCACTTGGTGATTTTACCCATGAAAATAGAAGCCAAAACTTCAGGAGTCAATTTCAGGTTTTTTTTCACAGTCGGCAAATTGTAAGTCACAGAAACGGCGCCAAGAACGGTCGGAATGTGCAGAACAGGAGCAGAAACTGCCTTTATTTCTTCATCAGACATCGGCGCGTCGCTTGCTCCGAAATCAACGGTCTTAGCCGTCATTTGTTTAACTCCCGCGCCGCTTCCTACTGACTGATAGTTGATTTCAATGTTCGGATTCTTTTTATTAAATTCGCTGAACCATTTGGAATAAATCGGATACGGAAATGTCGCGCCCGCACCATTGATTAACTTGCTGTCTTTGGCTGCTTGAGCTGCGCTCATGCCGCCCATGCCGCCCATGATGAGGAGCAGAGCCGTAAGGGGCGCAAATACCGCGCTAAAAATCTGGGACTTTTTCATATTCGAATTCTCCTTCAAATGAGCCGCGCTCTGGACAAACCCAGAACTTCTCACCTTGATATAATCTTTGCGCCACTTATATCGCTCCTCTGTCGATAATTTTGTCAGGATTTGGTTAGGAGACAAATATACCCCAATGTTGGCATAAACTTTCGAGTCGGAATGCTCCAGAAGCCCGAAGGTGGCGGCTCGCGCAGGAAAATCTGGACGAGGCGTACGTACACCGTACGTTGAGTCCAGATTTTCTGAGCAA
>JAYVXN010000051.1:0-2645 GCA_043785085.1 Bdellovibrionales bacterium
TCGTTGATTTTGCCATTCTTTGAGCCTCCAGCTTCATGCTAGAACCATTAAACACGAATCAGAATTATTTCTCACGCAATCTTGCCGGAGGGACACGACAATCGAAGGTATGGGTCCACCTCGACAAACGTAAAATTCTTGGGAAACCAAGGCGTTAAGGACTTCTCACTCCGGGGTCACCCACTTGACTGAGGGGGTATTTCGGATCTGTCAAATTTCTCATTACTCAACCTAAAAGGATGTGCCTTATGAACTATTGGCGACTGCCCGTGGCAATGCTGGCTGTGTTTGTTGGTGGCTGCGCTAACACCTCAAAGAAGCCAATTGAACCTGCTAACCAAACACCACCGCCGAAGTTGCTTGCACCAAGTGTGAAAAAAATTTGGATTCCGGCATCAATTAAAAACGGCGGCATTGAGTGGGAAGAAGGTCATTATATTTATCGAATCGAGCGGGAGACAACATGGAGTCGTTAACCGGCCTAAATGAAACAAGCGGCAAAAAAATCAAAGCTCCAGACGGCGTCGGTCGAATCAAGATTGGCAAAGTGGAGTCAGACAAGCTTGCAACTCTTGTACAGCAGGCACAAGGTGCCTCGAAAGGTTTCCTCGCACTTAGCAAATCGGACATCGTCAATTTTCTGATTCGTGAACAAAAGTCGGAGCTCAGCCCAAAGCAAATGCAGCAGTTGAGAGCACAGTTTTATGATCCAATTCGACATATGAACTGGATTACTCAGGCGCTGAAAGAGGCGCTCATGAGTGGTGACATGGCAACCGTTTCAAATCTGCAAGGCGAAATCAAAGGGATCGAGCTCTCTGTGATCAATCGCAGCCAAGAAGACGTCGGTGAATTGGTCTCCAGGACGCCAGCTCGTTCGGTCGAAAAACAGCGCCGCCCCAGGCGGCGAAAAGCGGTAGCGGATTCACCGTCGCCAGATGGACACGGGGGCGATAGCTTGTCAGATATTCCCGAGAGAACTTAAGTGAATATGGGCTTTGAAGTAAAGACGTTGAGTAAGGGTCTCATATTTTCTTGAGAATGAAGTCTTCCGTATCGGTAACAATCTGCCATTGACGCGGGTTATGTATTCGGGTGAGCGGGTCAATTTCAATATCGTGTCCAAGTTTAGTGAATTGAAACTGAAAGGCCAAACCGTTCTTCGTCAGGTGAGCGTGAAGGAGACGCAGAAATTCTCGTACATGAAGGTCGGCGATCGCCGGGTCTGGCTCTCCACAGTAAAATGCGTGACCGATAAAATCTTTCGCGCCGACGGCATAGGTATTGAGAGTGGTTTTTTGATTCAGGTAAATCGAGCGACAGCGAAAGGGACGGGCCGCATCTGGTTGAACCTTGAATTGCACATGATGAACTGCCGAGTCGTAGGTCTCAAGCTCTCCTTTTGCCAGCAGGCGCTCAAATTCCTTGCGGCAAGGGTCAGGGTAGTTCGCTCTGGTTTCGTGTAAACAAGAAGTGTCGTTAATCCAGACGATAAAAATCTCAGTCGCGGAGATGGTCTTGAAAAAGAGAGTGTACTGGTGATCTGTCGTCGGATGCTTTTGCCGGAAGGGAGTTAGATAGGGCCGCTTATACTCCGGCAGATCGGGGTCCAGGGCAGCGTGCTCGGCAGCTTGAAAGGCCATATCCCTGAGGGGATGGCGCCAGGACAGTACCTTTTCGAGAAATTTTCGCGAATAGACGATCTGAAAAGCCATAGTAATTCCAGTTGGTTATCTTAGTGATCATGGAGTATTTTTCTCAAAATGCAACACGCCTCTAGCAAACTTTAATAAAATAGACTATTCTATTAAAGTTAATGGGCTGTAACGCCGATCAATGCATAGTAATTTAAAGAGGAGGTCGAGATATGAAATCCCTTACTACAAGAGTCGTCGTGGAGAAAATCCAAAGCTATCTCGGTGACTGCTCTCAAAAGGTGATTTGCCGCTATCTTGGCGTCACGACCGTCGCTCTTTCGCAGAACATTGAGCGTCCATTTGCCGAGATTTTGGAAAACAAAGTGGGCTCTAGATTAAATGCACTTTTGTTCTTACTTGAATGTGTGAAAAAAGACGAAACGCTGGATGCTCCCATTCTCCATCGTCTGCTCACTTTGCCTGCGTTCGTCTCAAAAGATGAATGGGAGATGGACGTCGTCTCAGCCATCCACGAAGATTATCCACCGGAGATGCTGGTAGAGATATTTCTGTGCGCAGTTCGAGAGCTCAGAAGACCCGTCGATCAGACGCCTTTGCGTAATGGTCTCTATAACGAAATTCACGCCAGACGCGCGTAACCGTTCCTCGGTCTCAAGCGTCTGTTTCTGTTAAAAAAAATAAATCGAAAATTAGAGCGCTTGCGACACTCCGTCCGCCGCTTAAAAACAGGCCTATAAACAAAAAAATCAGAGTCCTTGTCCCTTGAAAAATCTTGTCACCTTGTGACGACAGAGCAGATTTTTTCAACTGGTGACGTGACTCTTCTATTGATTTTTTGAGGAGTTTGTACGATGATGAAAACAATTAATCAGATTGAAAAATCTGAGTCGCTCTTTGAAATTGCGAATAGCTGGTTGTCAACAAATGACGTAGCAAAGATTCTTTCGATTTCTCCGAACGCAGTTCGCATTCTGGTTTGTCGCGGGC
>JAYVXN010000052.1:0-8723 GCA_043785085.1 Bdellovibrionales bacterium
CTGCAGAGACCCGCTATGCGACTTATACGGCCGCTGCCACTATCGATCGAGAAGCCCGGCGTAATCGGGACATTTTAATTGAAGTGATGAGTAAAGCTGGCTTTGTTAATTATCCCACAGAATGGTGGCATTGGTCGTTTGGTGATCAATACTGGGCACTGCAAACCGGGCAATCCTCTGCCATCTACGGCATCGATTACACCCAAGAAGGTTTTCGCCGTGACCTAATCCCCGCAGCCGAGCTGGCTCTGCAAGCTTAATTGCTAGTCCCACTGAGGCAACTGGTCTGGTGAATTTTTCATGAGTGTCATGCCACTGACAGGCGTTCATAAACACCAGACTGGACCAAAACTCGATTAACGCAAATAAAACCGCTTGGGCCCGCATTTTCAAGATGGAACGAGGATTGCTTTGCTTGGGGTGGGCAGCTGAACTTCAGCTGCAGCCAAGGTGAACGTGGGGAGAATTGAAATATGAAGGCGGATTCGAACGGAATCCAGCAGCCATCTTTATTCAAGGTGACTCTGGCTTGCGTGTCTCTATTAGGGGTAGTTTTTCTATCGACACCGAGCTCGCTGGCTTTCAAGCCCGTAGTGGTGCCGACACTGAAAAAACCGGTGTCTGCTGAAGCAACTCCGCTGCTCTTCACTCAGGGCAGGCAAACCACAACCAGCCTTCGCGACGAGGTCAAGAAAAATGGTCTCACCATTTTAATTGATCAGCCCCTTCCCGCCAGCAATCATGACCTGGATCAACTCCGTGAGCTTTATGGTCAGGATGAGGCCAAAATTCAAGTTCGCTTTGCCTCTGAACCGCAGATGCAAAATAGGCAATCCGTACTGAAAATCCACGAGCTCGACCAAGCCGGCCCATCGGGAGTACCGCTGATAGATCTCATCAAAGGCAGTGCCTTTGCGAAACGCTTTGCGAACTTGCAAGCTGCGGCACTGCAAATTGTTCAGGAATATTTAAAGGTTCCGAAAAAGGCAATGAGCCGTGAAAAACAGGCCGTGCTCGAAAAGTTGATTGCGGAAACTTTCGATTATCTTGCCGGTCAATACCCGATGGGCTTCACACTTGAAACTCCTCAGCACCGCCCAGTGACCATAACCTCTTCCACCCACACGCTCACGCGTGAATTTCTCAGCACGATCGACCAGGCGAAAACAGCTTATCTGGTCAGTGCCTTGTCCTTTCAAGATGCCGATTTTCAGCGAGTACTAGCCCCGAGTGGCTTTCTGAATTCCCTCCTTATTGATCCAATGCCTATCCGTGCGGTAATTGCGCGAGAAGAAAATTCTTATCAAGTGACGTTTGTCGATGGTCAGCCAGTCCAAGCCCAGCCGCGCTTAAGTTTTGCTTATAATCCTGAAAAGGAAGCGTTGGCAAAACAGGCCGTCAATGCTTACTTCAAGCAAAATCCACATGACCCGAACCGTTTGATCGGCAGTGCTGAGATTAGTTTTGATCCAAGCGGGAATGCGCACATTCATGCCTTCAATCAGCCTGAGGATATCAACAGATTTTTAGCTCCGGAAAAACCGCTGCAATTCAATTATCTGCTCTCAAGAATTCTTGGCCACACCACGAGACCGCTGAATCGTCTTGAAGGCAAATTCAATGCGGCCCTGCAAAGTCATTCGGTTTCACCGTTGATTCGTTATTTGAATGAGGCTTGGAGTATGGATGAATATGTCTATGGAGCGCATCAGCTGCGAGATGATTTTAGCGCAGATGAAGCTTTTTTGTTTTTTCGCGATCATTATTTGCAGCACTTTGCCGCTTCAAAATCGGCGCAAAGCGCCCGTGAGACACTCCAGCAACTTCGCAGTCTTTACGAAGGACTCAAGGATCAAGACAACCGCGAGCTCAAGCAAATCTATTTAGCCTCGGAAAAATATCTTCAAAGCTTTCAATAGACTTTTAAACCATATCCGGCGGAAAATTGCTGGGCGTAATCACGCCAAAGTCCCCGAATCGCTCCGCCGTCTTTGACAACATATAAGGCTGCAGTTTATGGGCCTCTGATAGGATTCGGGTCACATCGGCATCGCCGATCAGGTCATAGTGCTGATAACTATCGGAGTATCTTTGGTCGTCGCTGATCACCTCAAAAACCAGGAGGTGATCCACAAGAGGCTTGATCCGCTTCACGGCAGATTGTGACGCGACTGGAGTGGCGACAACAATCTTGAGTGGTTGCGCTTTTCGCAATGAGGTGATCACTGCCGCTAACTGTGAACCCACCTGAATGCCCTCATCAATCAAAATGATATTGCGATCTAAAACTGAAATGCGCTCGCTGAGTGGCGCGTATTCCTGACGCTTTTTCTTTAAATAATTCACAACTGGAGCCGCAATGGATTCCAGACTCTTGCCACCCAGAAGCTCCGAATGACTGCTTTCAATATCTTGGCGAGACTCATGACCGAGATAAATGTCGCCAAACTCAGTTACGGCGCCTAAAGAGATATCCGGGTTCAGAGGCGAGCTAAATTCCGCCACTAGGACGACGTCCAGGTCCCCGCCAATAGAATTCATAACGGCATAGGCCATCGGCACGCCGCCGGGCGGAATTGCCAATATAATGGGATTTTGTCCACGAAATTCACTCAGCTTATCAACGAGATGATAGGCTGCTGACATACGGTCTTTGAACACCATGGGAACTCCTCATTGATTAAACGTTCAGGCTGGTTGCCATTGTCTTCGGACGCCCCGAAATACCCTGTAGGACCGTTCGTTCTTCGAGCTCGTTGATCACAGCTTTCACGCCGCGGACGCGACCGACGCAGGCGACGAGATCTTTCACCTCATGATGATAGATTTGTCCCTGTAAATGGACGTGCCCGTTTTCAACATGGACCTCAATCATCCTTGGGTATCGCGCAAGTCGTCCAAATTGCGAACGCACCCGTAACATGAGACGCTCGTCACTGATGTCTCTTTCTGCACCGATAAAATATTGACCGAAACGGTGAGAAACGCCTTTTAAGCGATGACTCAAGTCATTGAACCTGCGAAAGATCAAATATTGCGAGCGCAGCGAGTAATGCCTGCCTTTATCCCGTGCCCGTGCGCGACGATAGTTCCCCCGATCCGGATCGTAGTAATACATAAACAGAGATCCTAAGACGACGCCACTGATCAGCCAGGGAACCAACCGCACCGGGCCCCGCTGAGTTTGATTTTCTGATTCGCTTTTTGTTGTCATAGCCCTTCTCCTCAACCATTTGTCCTCATCGTAAGATCAGACCAAGCTGGACACATTGCGGCCGTATGGAATAAATGTGACGATCTTGAAATTCCCACTGCCCAATCTCGTGTAAGTGAATTAAAGATACGATTTCACGCAAAACACGAGGTCATATGAGCTTTCGCTATCTGGTATTTGACTGTGACGGAGTGCTGGTTGACAGTGAGCTTCTAGTTGCGCAAATCGTTGCACGAGTTAAAACCGAAATGGGTCGCCCTATTTCTGTCGAAGAACAAATTGAGAAATTTGTCGGAATGGGCGTGACAAGTCCATTCGTTCGCGAAGAGCTGAATAGGTTGCCGGAACAGTATCTCGAAACCGTCAAGCCTGAAATTCTCTCGACCCTCAAGCGAGAACTCCAACCCATACCCGGGATTAAAAGAGCTTTGGCGCAAATTCCGGAACCAAAATGTGTGGCTTCAAGCAGCCCTCCAGAACGGATTGAGCTGGCGCTTGAGGTCACCGGACTTCTGTCCTTTTTCAAAGATGCGATCTTTAGTGGGCTTCAAGTGACCAGTGGAAAGCCTTCCCCTGACTTGTTTTTATTCGCAGCTAATAAAATGCAATGGGATCCAGAAGCCTGTTTAGTCATTGAAGATAGTGAAGCTGGGGTCGCTGCCGCTCATGCGGCCGGAATGCAGGTCCTCGCTTTCACCGGTGGCAGCCACATGCGTGAATCGCGAATCTCGAAACTTCGCGAGTTGCGGCCACAAATGATTTTTTCAGACATGAACGAACTACCCGAAATTTTAAAAAAATTACGGAGTTAACCCGATGGGCTGATCGCCGAGCGGCGGGCGGGAATGCACATCGACTATTTTAGAAATCTCGTCAATCGAACGGAGAATTCCGTCAAAGGCTTCGGCCTGCGCCTGAACTAAATTGCGGCCATTGTTAACCAGGCGAATTTGCAATTCGGTTCGTAAACGTAAAACCGTCAGCGGGACACATAATTCATGAAGCAAATTTTCCATGCGACTTTGCACTTCAGAAGCCTGCTCTTGGAGACGTTGAATTGTCCCGTGCTGCTCAACGAGCTCATTTTTAAGGTCACGTTCTTGGTCAACCTGTTCAATGGCAATAACCCGTTCCGACTCTTGCTCAAGAGCTCTTAACGCCTGCGAATCATGACCACTGAACTTCATCGTTGCCCCTTCTACTTTTCACACGTCCACCTAAAAATATAATCTGAAAAAAATAATGCACAAGTTGAGCTTTAAATATGATTAAATCTAAATATTTTTAACGGTCCGCATCTCGCCCTTGCCGAGACGGCGCCCATTTAAATCCCAGCTCTTCTGAAGTCACGGCGTAGATCATCAGGTCTTGCCATTTCCCATCGAGAAATAAGCGCCGCAAACTTTTCCCCTCTTTCCGCAGCCCGATCGCGCGCGCCAGCCGGAGTGAGCGACGATTCTGCGGAGCGATCCCCGCCTCAATGCGATGCAAATGCAAGTCAGCAAAGGCAATATCCAAAGCGGCAGTCGCGGCCTCAGCCCCAAATCCCTGCCCCCAATAAATATTGAAAATACGATAACCCAAATAGGCGTTCTGAAAGATTCCACGTGAAAGATCCATAATCGACACGACCCCAACCAGCGCCTTGTTGTGTCGATGAAACACGCCAAAATTATAAAATGTATCGTTGTCGCCATTTTTCTTTTGCAGTTGCAAGACCTGTCGAAAGGCTGCAGACGTGAGTCTTTCTGGTGTGTGATTTTGCAAATCCCACGTATTGCCGGGCTCAGGCATGGCCGAATAGGCAGTTTTCCAAACTTGATAATCAGACGCTAGCAGAGGGCGAATCAACAAGCGTCTCGTTAAGCGATGAAGTCGTTTTATTTTCATATTTTTCAAAATTAATTTACTTTTGCGAAGGATTCAATCGCAGTTGTGATTGAATCCATTGTAAAAATGATTCGAGGGGTAAGGCGCCGTTAATGCGGGCGATTTCCTGGCCAGATTGAAACATGATCAAGGTTGGGATACTGCGGATGCCCAAGCGGCCCGAGCCCTCCGGGTTTTCCTCAGTATTGACTTTGACAAAGACAGTACGATCAGCGAGACCACTGGCGGCCTCTTGAAACACCGGAGCAAAAGCCCAGCACGGACCACACCAAGACGCCCAGAAATCAACGAGCACCGGAAGTGGGCTCTTTATGATCATCTTCTGCAGACTTCGATCATTGAGTTCACTCACGGCACCATGAAGAGGCAATGCCGTGCCCATTTTCGTCTCAGCCTCCCAAGACTTAACACATCCTTTACCGTCAATTCTAATTTACGCCTCAATAAGGCGGCATAGACTTTGAAATATAAGACCCCAATATGAAAGCATTTTTGACTTTTCTGCTCATTGTGACAGCCACCGCTACAGTTCACGCCCAAGATGAAATCAATTTCAACTTGCAGCGGCCCACATTTGGTCAGAGCAAGCCGACTCAATTTCATTTACTCAATAAATTACTTTCAATTAAAAAAATCCATCGCGGAAATATGAGCCTAGTCATTGGTTATGGTGGCTGCCTTCAGATTAATCCGGAAGCCTCGGTGGGGGTCAACCAGTCACTGATCTTGAGTGGCCAGTTACGCGATGGTATGGATATTTCTGAGATGCAAACTCAGGCCTTTGGCGCTCCGTTTCAGTTCAATCTTGGTATTCGTATTCGCATCTAGGTTCTTGTCCGCGACCAGCCACAAGCATCGACCATCATTCGCCGCAGAAGGCCTTTTAGAATCTGAAATTCGGTCTCGGATATGCTATGGAAAAGCTTTGGAAAAGCTCAGCTTCAAAACTTTGAATCGGCGCCATTTTTCTTCTGTGGATTCGGCGGCCTTCCGGTGTGACATTCACCAAATTGGATCGACGGTCATCGGACCATATGCCCAAATTGTTTTTCTGACAAACATTGACTCAGTGGTGCTCTGAAAACGGCACTGTCAAAATATTTGACACTTCCAATGAACCAATAGGTCGTAATTTCCACAGCGCCGGCTGATGCAAATGGTCCGATATTTGCTTCTCAATGTCTTGTCGCAAGTATCAGAAATATCCACGACATCTAGCTCCGATGCTTTACCTTCGACGGCCGATTCATTAGGATGTGCGACTTTATTGAGAGAGGAACTAAAATACCCATGAGAAAATCCAGCTTATTCCTTGGCCTCGTTTTGAGCACCGTCCTCTTAGCTAATTGTGCAAAGCAACAGCAACCGACTTCGATCGCGCCGACATTTACCAATGTCTATAACAACACTTTGAAATCTGCTTGTGTGACTTGCCATGATCCGTCTGGCGCGGCAACTGTGCAAAACGGTGTTCAGTTGGACTTTTCGACTCAGGCAACGGCTTATTCGACTCTTACGACGAAAAACGTGACAGGGCAAACCTCGTCAGGAATTTGCCCAGGAGTGCACATTGTAAGTGCTGGCAATCCGGCAACATCTTATTTGGCCGCGGTTCTGTTTGCAAGTTACGCCAAGGCGAACTTCGGAGGAGTGACTGGCTGCACACCTTACTCAGTCCACCTTCAAGATCAGCATTTAAGCAGCGATGAGCAGGCGACCATTATTGGCTGGATTCAAAACGGCACTTTGAACAATTAGCGAAGCGCCTGGCTGAGTCCCTGGATCTCGCTCCATTGCGCCTCAGAAGCCGTCTTCACTTTCTGAGCCAATTCTGAGGTGATGAATTTATCCATTTCACCCGAACCTGGTTTCTTTAAAATTTTTCTCTGATAAGCAGCCCACAGCATTTCAAGTTTCAATTCCTGAAAATCCAAAATCGGTTGGCGCACTTTCACGGTTTGATAGGCCTGCAGTGTTTTCTCTAGCATTTTGCCAACCTGACTCCCATCTTCGTGTTCATAGCTTTGCGGGTGCGCAAGACCATGTGCCAGGTAATCCACAGTTGAGCGGAACACCGCTTGCCCAATGTAACCATTGGCCTCAGCAAACTCTTGAGTTGTCTTTAAAGTATCGCGCATCACTTGCACTGCCAGCCCCATTTGGCTTGTCTGAGTGTAGAGGCGAGCTAACTGCAACTGCGTTTGCATAAATGTGGGCAACCATTGATCAAGACTGCCACGAACTTCGGGCAAAAGTGTCAGACGCTTTTCAAGAGCAGAAATTCTCTCTGTTGGCGTACCCACCTGTCCCAATAAACCATAGGCAATTAATTGTAAGCGCGCCGGCTGAAAGTCGATTAGCCGATTTTGCCCTTTCGGAAGCACCTTCAAATTGGTGGCTCGTCGCAAAGATTCACGCAAGGCAAGAATTGCCTCTTTCTCTTTTTTCAATTTAAAGAGCGCATAGCCTTCGCCAAGATAAGCCTTCGCCAGATTTTCATCGCCCAGAATGAGATTTTGTTTGAGAAGACGATCATAGATTCCAGCCGACTCCTGATAGTGCCCAGCCTGAAACATATAAAAAGCCTGGTGTTCAAGATAGGGTGCTGCCATTGATGGAGCTGGCATAGCGCTGAGCTCAGTGGCCGCCTGTTCAACCTGACGATTATGATAAAGTGCTTTTGCATACCACCACGTGAATCCCGCGCGGTCTTCAGGGTGCTCAAAGCCAAGTTTCTTGCGAAGAGCAAAAAACTTTGTCGCTAATCCATGATTTTGTACCCGCTCATGTAAAATCCCCAAATTCATCAGCGCGGAAGCTTTTATCCGGTCATTCTCGCGGCCAATATCATACGCCAACATCAAACTGCGATGGGCGTTTTCGAAGAGCTTCGCATCAAAATCATAGCCATTGGCCAGACGCAAGAGTTTTTGCGTGTAACAATACCCGAGAAACAAATAACGAACCGCGGAATCACGATCTTGTTCCATCGCCGACAAGAGCTTAATGGCCGCATCAAAACTCTTGACCGAATTTGGGTCGTAAGAATTCTCAGCCCCAGAGTCGATGAGGCCCAGAAGTGCTTGGACAAATTTCATATTATCATCAATGAACTGCCGCTTTTGCAGATTTTGATAGCGGTCGTTGATGGTCGCACGCTGATTTTTCAAAAGCATCGAGTGAATATAACCATTGTGCGACTCAAGATCATCGGTCAGACTGAGCGACTCGTAAAAAAAGTTCGTTGCAAAATTATAGTTTTTCTTTCCCAAGCTATCATAAGCTTGGTCAAGCGAAGAGCCGGCGAAAACTTCGCGGGCATAAATGAATTCGGTGTCATTATCGGCCGTGTAACGCAACCAATTGGTGGCGATAAAGCTCAGATATTTAAATTCTGCAGCCTCGGTAAAATTCAAAATTGTCCGCACATAAAGAGCTTTTCGCAAGAAATAATCGTCTCGAGTCTGACTCATCAGCTTATCCAGATCCCGATAAATCGCGGCCTTATCTTTTTCTTCGGGAGCTGAAATCAGCTTCAGACTTAAAACTTCAGAATTGAGAAGGGTACTCACGGCTGCCGGAAGTTTTTGGTTCACTGAATTGATGCGCGAGATGCGCT
>JAYVXN010000053.1:0-2636 GCA_043785085.1 Bdellovibrionales bacterium
CTTGAAATACGATAGGCAGGCCTTTGTGTGTATTGCGTAAGACGATGTTCATCCTTGAAACCTCTTAACAAGATTGTGCCACAATCACGCAGGTATTGAACAGTTAAGACCAAAGACTTCGTCTAGAGCCTCTAAAATTTAATATATGTTAAGATGAGTGTGGCCTTGGTCTGGTCGAGCTCCTAGAAAAAAGCCACACCAGGACCCTGCATCAGACTGAGAGTGGGTAGGGTGATCAAACCTCCGCCTCCAGCGATCGAATCAATAAATCCGCCGACAAGCCCTGCCAATGCTAAAAGTACGCCAGTCATTTTTGCTTGCCGCCTCTGTCAAATCACTTATCGTAAATTTTGAAATTCAATCTGTCACGCGGACTTCCCCCGGAATAAGAGCGGCAAACTGTCCAATCTCTTGGCGTTCAGAGGGGGGCTTTGTAAAGAATGTGAATTTTTGCTTGCCTGCATTATGATCTAGGTCGAGCGTGCCGAAGAGAGCACATGCATAAATCTCCTTTGATCCTCCGAACGTGTCTCATTATTATCCTCCTTTTGACTGCGGGGCGTAGCCATGCGCAGGGTTTGATTCATGCTGATTTTACCTTCAACATGGATAACTCATTTTTTGCTTCGAGCGAATTCGATTTTCGCTCAAGTTTCGCCGGTCAAGAAGTCATTCCTTTACAGGATCTAGTCATTCAAGATGAAGCGGCTCCGGTTAAAGTAAGTGGCATTCAGGCTACGGTGACCTATGCTTTCGATTCTGGGTCGCCGCAGGTGTTTCTGGGCGCCGAGCAAATGTTCGCCTCGCGCCAGCTTCAGGTCGATCTCAGTATCCAAAATGTTTCGGTTGATTCAATGATTCAAGAGGAGATTGGCGGAGCGCAAGTCGCCATCCGCGTTCAAGTCAGCTGTCAAAATATTCATATGCACCTGAACCCTGCTCAGGCGCGCGTGCTGGCGACCTTGAAAACTGGAGTTTCAAGTGACGGAAAAATTCAGCTCGAAATGCCGTATTTGGAAGCGTTCTGGCCGGAAAATGCGTGGACCGCTGATCCGATCTCTTGCTCGGGCGCCGGGGCCGCTGGATTTGGCGATCGTATTCGTTTGCGCTTGCAGGATTATTTGAAATCACCGCAACCTTTCAGCGAGCGCTTTCGCAGCAGTGTGCTGGCAAAATTAAAGACGTACGAAACTCAAATCCGCGGTTTGTTTGAGCAGGCGCGAGAAGTCCAGCTCGGATTGCCAGAAATGCGCGTCTTCATTCTCCCGAAGAAATTGGTTTTACGTGGTGGCGATGCCTTTCGCGTGCTGGGAGAAATGCAATTTATTTATACGGTTCCTGGCGGAGAAGAAATCACGGTCTCAGGCAATCCCGAGAATCTACCGGATGATTCCACCCCTTGGCAGTTGTATCTTCCGGATGGTGTGCTCGCCGCGATCAAGACAGTCTCCGAAGAAAGCGGGCTCTTGCATTTGCAAAAACACAGTGCCGAGATCGCCGGCTTTCAAACTCTCATGAGCAACTTTTTCACTAAGACCTTTGCCTGGCCAGAACTCGATTTCTACTCGGCCAAAGACGATTTTCTATTTGATTTCTCTACCGACAGTCCAACAAATATTCAAATAAATCCGGCGAGTGGCCCTGTTCAAGGCGTTGTGCAAGCGCACATTCAAGCGCACCTTCAAGCACAGATGACGGCGCCCAAAGGCGGCAAGTTCGGTACCTTTGAGACCCCATTTCAAAGTGCTTTCTTAATGCAAATTGAAGGGACTGATTTACATGTGATCTTGTCGCAAGTGGGATTGAATTTAAGTTATAAATGGGACCCCGGTTATGCGCTCAAAGGCGGCAACACCTATGTCAATACGGAGGCGATTGGCGACAATATTAAAACCAGTCTGGTCAAAGATGGTTACCGAATGACACTTTCACCGCTACCCCTGACACAAAGTCGCACTTTGCATGCGACAGCGCTGGTCAATACTGGCCCTTGGCTGCGACTCGATTGGAAATAGGCCCCATTCTTACAAAATCGTTAAATCCGTGACAATTAAATAATCTATCCGCAACGGTTTTTCGCAATGACCTCAGTTATATCTATCTTCACGAACAGGACTTTTTCAAAGGAGTGAAAAATGGCAAACAAAGATAAACCTAATTTCGGACAACGGATGCAAGAAGGCATCAACAAGGCTAAAGAAAACATCACCGGCGCCGGTGAAACCAGCGTTGCAGAGGCTGATAAAAATGTTGGAGGCAAAAAAGATCAAGGCAATCGTGACGCCGGTCAAATGCCGAATGAAATCAATCGAGATTTAGGCCGGGATGTTGATGCAGACAGAGATTTAGATACGAATGAAAAAGAGGATTCTAAGCTAGAAAATTCAGACTTAGAGAAATAAAGAAATTTGCTCTACTTCGCTTGGGCTGCGGCTGGTACGCGGCCTTTTTGAAAGACAATATTAATTTGATTTGGGCTTGACCATTTAGAATAGCCATCCAGGAGCTGCCCGCGAACGCGCCAGTAAACTGGGCCTTCGGGAATATTTTCTTCCATTAAAATTTGCGTTTCTTTAGTCTTTGTGGCCGCAAATGGTTCTGCGAAATCTGCCGTCGAGGCTAACTGAATTTCATAT
>JAYVXN010000054.1:0-2635 GCA_043785085.1 Bdellovibrionales bacterium
GCGGTGGCCCAAATTGAGATGAACAAAATCCATCAGAATCCGAACATTCAAAGCCAGGTGTCGATGGAATTTCTTTTTGGCGTGGCCCAATTGGATTCGCGTCTGGTAACACTGATCGATTTGAAATTAACTTTGTCACAGGCTGAGTATGTTGAAATTCGCAATTCTAAACTAGTGGCAGGTTAATAGGCAAATGACTCAGAAGAGCGGTGTCCTTCATTCTATCGGCACTGAAGAATCCAAAGTCGTCTTCGACTTGGTGGCGCAGCTCACAGGATCGGTGAGTGATAATCCGTCTCGTCAAGAGATGATATTGATGAATATTACCCGACGCATGCAAGCCGTCGGATCACCGTCATTGATGAATTATCTGCATTACATTACTCTCAATGAACCGGAATTGGCGCAGTTGATTTCTGCGGTCACGATCCACACCACGAGCTTCTTTCGCGAGATGCCGCATTATCGAAATTTGGAGCGCGAATTGCTTCGCCTCAACACGCGCTTAAGCCGACGCAGCTACCGATTACTCAGTGCCGCCTGCTCAACCGGCGAAGAGGCATTTTCATTCGCCTTTATTTTAGAAACCTTTCGCCATCAATTTCCTGGATTCGATTATCAAATTCAGGGAGTTGACGTGGACCCGGTTTCGATAAAGAAAGCTAGCGCCGCCAATTATCGCATTGCTGATATCAATCTGATTCCGGAACGCTATCGGCTGTTTTTGGATCCTGGGGCGAGCCCCGGGGAATATATGATCAATCCAGAAATTCGCAAACGGGTCAAGTTTGAGGTCGGTAATCTTCTTGATCCAAATGATTTAAAACAAGCGACATATGATCAAGTGGTGTGTCGCAATGTTTTGATTTATTTGAACGATCAGAAAATCGATAAAATCATCATGCATTTGTGCAGCGTTCTAAAACCTGGCGGGACCCTGACTCTCGGACATTGTGAAACAATCAATGGTCGTGCCTACAATTTAGTCGGTCTTGGCAATTCCTCTTACCGGATGCCGAGTGATTTGGATAGCCCGGATATCAATCATGAGCGCCATTTGAAAGTATTAGTGGTTGATGAATCACCCTTCATTCGCTTGTGGCTCAATAACGTCGCAACGAAGAATAAAATGACTTTTCATTCTGAAAAAACCGCAGAAGGAGCCAATGCTTATCTAGCACAAAATTCACCGGATGTGATTTTACTGGATCCGAAACTTCCTGATCAGGATGGTTTGAGTTGGCTATCGGTCCAAAGAAAATCAGGAGTCTCTGTTCCTTGCATTTTATTTTCTGATAATAGTGGCACCAAAGCCGATGCTATGCTTGAAGCCCTCAGTACCATTGCTCAGGATTATATCAACAAGACGATGTTGGGCACGGACCCAAAAGAGCTTTTGGCTCGTATGGATTCTTTGATACTGGCCCATCGGCAAAGAGGCGAAGCCGATCAAAGGGTGCCATCGACCGATGATTTAATGAAAAAGAAAAGTTCACTCGCCGGCGCCCAATTGCCGGTCGTTAAACCTGATATTGTTTTATTTGGGGCCAGCACCGGCGGCACCGATTCACTCTCGCAAGTGCTAGAGAATATGCCGGCACACAGCCCGCCGATCGTTTGTGTGCAACATATCCCATCTGAATTTGCCCGCGCGTTTCATGAGCGCTTGGTCAAGAAATCGCAGTTGCGACTCGGCAGTCTTAATGCTGGTGATACTGAACTTTTGCCAGGGCATCTGTATTTGCCGACGCAAGGAGCGCACGTGGGTCTTAAGCTCATTGGTGAAAAAATCTTTGCCTATCAGTCGATGATGGATAAAGTCTGCGGACATCGCCCGAGTGTCGATTTTCTATTTCAAAGTGCCTGCCACTTGCGAGATAAAAAGATTTTAGCGGCGCTGCTCACTGGAATGGGAAAAGACGGCGCCAATGGGCTGCTTGACCTCCGCCTGCACGGCGCATTAACCATTGCCCAGGATCAAGCAAGTTCCGTCGTTTGGGGAATGCCCGGCGAAGCCAATCGCCTCGGTGCCGTTCAGTTTCTCGGAAATCTACGCGATTTGCGAGAGGTCGTGTTACGTGCGATCGGCACTTCGGCAGCCAAGAAAAAAATCAGTTAAGGCTGGACATGCGCCGCAATCACCTCATGCAAATGCGCCACGGTGCGAGTTTCACTTGAGCTCGGATCTTTGTACTTGGGCAAAAGCTCCTTGTTATAGGCATGGTTGAGTTTTTGCCAAATGACTTTCATTTGTTGCGTATTGAGTGTCAGGTCATAGTTATCATCCGGATCGAGCATGCCTGTGGTTTTGACATGAATCTGATCGTGATAGGGCAAATCACTGATCTTTGAAAGATTCAGTGCGAGGTTGACCGCAGCATTCAAGAGACCCGGATTCGTGATCGGTTGCGCGAGCAGATCTCCTTCGAGTTCGAGGTCATGAATAAACATATAACGAAACATCAAGATCGCATAGGTGATGTTTTCATATTGACCGCCCTGATCTATCTGCGCTTGGAGTAACTGATCAATGGTGGATTGTGGTGCAAGGCCTGAGATGATTGCTGCGGCATTGAATTTAACTTTCTTTTCATGGTCGACGCGTTTGATGGTCTCGGGTTTCCATTTGCCCTGG
>JAYVXN010000055.1:0-8697 GCA_043785085.1 Bdellovibrionales bacterium
AAAAGACCAAGAAAAAGTGTCAAGTTACTTATGACAGGGTGCTTAGTCCTTCGGGCTAGCGCCTCGGTCTGACTCAAAATCCGCTGCGCGAAAATGTCTCAGTTATTTGGTCACAGGTCCTAATTACCGATCTTGATTGATCGCGGCCGGTGCCGAAATTTTTCGAGCATAAAGAATCAACACCAAAATCGTTGCCGCATACGGAATGATCTGTACAAATTGATTTGGAATTTCAACTCCGCGCCAAACCACGCCCTGAAGCTGAATCTGCAAAGCATCCGTCAACGCAAAGAATAGACAAGCCAAAAGCGTCGGCACTGGTCTCCAGGCGCCAAAAATCAGCGCCGCTAAAGCAATGAAGCCTCGGCCTGCCGACATTTCTCGAACATAGCCGCTCCCCTGACAAAGGCTCAGATAAATGCCGCCGATTCCGGCGATCAGGCTTCCTTCAACTACGGCGCGAATGCGAACTTTTCGAAACGATACACCTTGAGTCACTAGTGCTTGGGGATTTTCACCAGCGGCGGTGATACGAATGCCATGGCGAGTGAAGCGAAACAATGCCGCAAATAAAGCTGTGACCAGCAAAGCTAAAACAAAAAACCACAGTGGTTCGGAAAATCGGAGGGCCACTGGTAAGGCCGGAGTTGATCCTGTGATATTAAAAAGCGCTTTGTTCATCACCGGTAAAACACCGACGGCCAGCAAATTAAAAGCCGTGCCAACGACAATCTGATCGCCGCGGCCATAAACACAAACTATTGCAAATAAAAATCCTGTGGTGCCCGCAGCAACGAGACCGGCCATCACTCCAAGGGCAAGACTTCCAGAAAGATAAGTGACTGTCGCTGCCGCAAAAGCAGAAACTAACAAATAAGATTCAAGCGCGATATTGGCAATCCCACTGCGCTCGCTGAGCATGCCGCCGTAAGCCGCAAAAATTAACGGAACCGCCAGACGTAGGGTACTCCAAAGAATATCTTGCATCAGACTCTCCTCTTGAAACGTTCTTGGAGATAGGAGCTCAAATCCGCCAGTCCTCGATGACTGGCAACCGCCAAAACGATGAAGGCCTGAATGACCATCGCCAAATCACGAGTCATTTTCTCAGTATCTAAATCTAAATCTAAAGCGCCTTTTGAAAGCACTCCGAATAAAAGGGCGGCTAAGACAATTCCGATGGCCGCATTTCGCCCAAGCAACGCGACCGCCACTCCGATGAAGCCCGCACCGGCGGTAAAGCCTTCGCGCATTTTTGTGGCATAGCCGAGGATTTGTGAAATGCCGGCAAGGCCCGCCAGTCCTCCGGAAATAAACATCGCAAGAATAATCTGTCGGTCAATATTGACGCCTGCTCGGCGTCCGACCTCGGGCGCAGCCCCAGTCATCTTTTGATAAAATCCAAACTTCGTTTTTAAAAAAACAAAACCGAAAATCGCGACGATGACCAATGCGAAAAACAAACTCGTATTGACTGGGCTTGTGCCCCCGAACGCCAGCGGTTGAAGCCGATAGAACTCACTGACAGCTGCCGTCTCAGGAACCTGCGATTCTGGATTTTTAAAGACCTTCAATATAAAAAAACTTGAGACGCCCGCAGCAATAAAGTTCAGCATGATCGTAATTAATACTTCATGGCAGCCCCGTTTGACCTTGATCCATCCCGCAATCGCCGACCACAGGCCCCCGGCTATAAAAGCGCACAGAAACGCCAGCGGCAAACCGAGAAACCAAGGTAAATTTGGAAACTTCAAGGCAAACGCCACCAACGCCAGAGAACCCATTGCCATTTGTCCCTCAGCGCCAATGTTAAAGAGACCAGCGCGAAAGGCCCATGCCACACTAAGCCCAGTAAAAATCAAGGGCGTTGCATAGTACAAAGAATAACCTACTTGAGTTTCTGAACCAAAAGCTCCGCGCAAAAGAATTTGCAGAACTTTGATCGGACTTTCTCCAAGCAAAGCCGCCAGAGCAAGTGCGGCGCCAATTCCAAACATTAGAGCAAGTACAGGAATCACAAAACGGTCAAACTGCTCCCACGTTTTCACTTAACTCCCCGTTTGCAAAACGCCCGTCATCGCGGCGCCAATTTTCATGCGGTCAAATTCAGTTCGAGTAAACTCAGCTGAGACTCGACCCTCAAAAAAAGTGTAAATCCGATCACTCAAACTGAGAAGTTCATCGAGTTCACTGCTGATCAGCAAGACGCCGAGGCCCTGATTGCGCAATTCTAAAATCCGTTTATGAATGAGCTCAATAGCTCCCAAATCAATTCCGCGTGTCGGCTGATGGCAAATTAAAAATTTAGGCTCCCGCCCGTTCACTTCGCGGGCGAAAATCACTTTTTGCTGATTGCCCCCACTCAACGTCCCCACTGGAACTTGCAAGGAACTTGCTCGGACATCAAACGCGTGGGCCCATTGACTGGTCTCAGTCTCGATCTTCGAATCTTGAAAGAGATGATGTTTTAGAAAGCGCTGCTCAAGACCGATGATCATATTGTAGTGACAGGACTGCTCAAGCCACAAGCCTTGATGGTGACGATCTTCAGGCACAAGCCCCGTTCCGAGTTCACGAACGAGATGCGTTTGAAAAGGTTCAATTTTTTCTCCCAGAATAGATAACTCACCCTTGAAATCCCGTAAACCCATGATGGCATCGACTAAATGACTCTGCCCCGATCCTTCAACGCCGGCGATGCCAATAATTTCTCCAGCCTGCACGCGCAAAGACAGATCATGAAGACAGCCGGCCCCTCTTGCGGCCTCACTGAGATGCTCAGCTCGAAGCACGGTTTCAATTCGAGCGGCGGTTCTCTCGATCGTCGTCACCTCGAGTTTACGCCCAATCATTTTTTCAACCAGACCATCGGGAGTTGAATCGTGAACCTGTCCTTGAGCGATGAGCCGCCCCTGACGTAAAACCGTGTAGGTATCGCAAATTTGAAAAACCTCGTTGATTTTATGAGTGATCAGCACAATGGTGCGTCCTGAATTTTTCAAAGCGCGTAGAACCACAAAAAAGTCAGCGACTTCCTGTGGAGTTAAGACTGCTGTCGGCTCGTCCAAAAATAAAATCTCCGCTTCCCGAAATAGTAATTTGAGAATTTCGACCCGCTGCTTTTGCCCAACGGTGAGTTTTCCAACGAGCTCAAGCCACGAAATCGCTAGTTGCGGGCTCGGCAAAAGCTTTTCAATTCTCTGGATAGCGGCCGCACGATTTAAGACGCCAAACGATCCACACGTCTCTGCCCCCAGCGTGATGTTGTCGATCGCCGAGAGCTGATCGACCAAGCTGAAATGCTGCTGAACCATGCCAAGTCCCTGACGAATTGCCGCCATCGAATCTTGAAACACCACGGGTTCGCCGTTTAAGAAAATTTCGCCCGAAGAAGGCTGATGCAGTCCAAAGAGGAGCTTCATCAAAGTTGACTTGCCGGCACCGTTTTCACCTAAAACGGCATGGATCTTCCCCGGTTCAAACTGCATTGAAACTTGGGCGACGGCCGCAAATGTGCCGAACGACTTACTTAATTCCCGAGTCTCAAGAGTTAGTCTCATTTTTTCTTATTGAGTTCGTAGAAATCAGGAACTTTAATCTCGCCTTTGATAATTTTCGCGCGAACTTCTTCGAGTTTGTCGCGATAAGGAGCGATCAAAGTTTGATTATTCTCATCAATGGCATAATCGATGCCTTTATCGGCAAGACCAAAATAGCGAATGCCGGCTTTGAATTTTCCTTCAGTGGCTTCTTTGATCACGGTATACACAGCGTTGTCCACACGCTTGAGCATACTCGTCACGATCCGGCCCGGCTTAATCATGTTTTGATTGCTATCAACACCAATGGCAAACTTTTGTTTTTCTTCCGCGGCATCAAAGACGCCCATTCCGGTCGCTCCAGCCGCATGAAAAATAATATCGGCACCTCGGGCATACTGCCCAAGCGCCAGTTCTTTTCCGCGAGTCGGATTCGCCCACGCGGAGCTATTGATACCTGCATAATTGGTGATGACTTCAGCTTTCGGATTTGCGGCTTTCACGCCGGCCTCATAGCCCATTTGAAAGCGTTTAATCAAATCGATTTCCATACCGCCAATAAAGCCGACTTTATTAGTCTTCGTCATCAGACCTGCCAGATAGCCTACCATGTAGCTACCTTCATGTTCAGCAAACATTAAAGTAGCGACATTCGGCAGATCAACTTTCCCGTCTACGATGGCGAAACGCGTATTGGGAAACTGCGGAGCCACTTTCTTGACCGCGTCTATTTGCGAAAAACCAATGGCGATAACTAAGGGATAGCCGCGCTCCGCAAAAGTTCGCAATGCCGGCTCAAACGCGCCATCGTCCGGAGATTCGACTTCTTTCAATTCAACATGAAGGTCTTGAACGGCTTGCTGGGCGCCCCGATAGGCGGCACTATTGAATGACTTATCGTCTTTGCCACCTTTGTCTAGGACTAAGCCAACCTTAAAAGCTGTTTGAGATTTTTGTTCAGCTTGGGGAGCCGGAGTTGAAGGAGTTTGACGAGTGCAAGCCACTGACAGAGCTAGAAATAGTCCGGAAAAAACTAGTCGTGAGACTAGACCAATTCGTCCAAATAAAACATGCGAAGTCATGAATTCCCCTCGGGTTTATAAAGTCGTGGCAAAGATACTACAACTCGATTTATTTGCAAGTCATTTGAACCCACCGTGAAATTCCGGCATACTGCCAGCATGCTCAAATTTTTCGTCGTTCTGGTGCTCTTTTTCGCAAGCCTGGCAGGCTTAATTCTGGGTGGTGGCGGAATTCTCATCCTCAGCACTCCTCGGCCCACTGGTATACGCGGATGTTTTGTCACAAAGATGTACCAAGTTCGGCTCTGCCCGACTGAGCCAGGTTATGTTCGAACAAATGAGGTTTCGCCTTTTGTGAAGATGGCCGTGGTGGCTTCTGAGGATACCGCCTTCTATGACCATCAAGGTATCGACTGGAACGAAATGCATGCGAGCTTTCAAAGGGACCTGGAAGAAGGCCGTTTTGCCCGTGGCGGGTCAACGATCACCCAGCAACTCGCTAAAAACCTCTATTTGAGCAAAGAAAAGTCGGTCTGGCGTAAATTGAAAGAAACCCTGATCGCCGTGCAAATCGAGAAAATTTTAAAGAAAGATGAGATTTTAGAGAAGTATTTGAACGTGGTTGAATTCGGACCCAACCTCTACGGAATTTCTAAAGCGAGCCAGTTTTACTTTCACAAAACGCCCTTGCAGCTTAATTTACAAGAGGGGACTTTCATCGCCTTCTTGCTGCCCAATCCGAAGAAATACTCCGCCAGTTTCCGAAATGGCCAGCTGACCAAGTTCGCCAGCTCGCAATTGCGAGAAATATTAGGACGACTTCTGCACTTTCATAAAATTTCGCAAGATGATTACGACGTCGCTGTTGGCAGATTGCCGACGCTATTTAAGAGCGAAACGGCCAAACCCGCAGTTCTTGAGTCAGACGATCCTAGCCTCTCACTTGATGATGATCTGGCAACAGAACCGCCACCTGAGCCTTAAACTGGTACTGAAGCTGGTACTGAAGCTGCGAGCTCCTGACGGCGGGCCGATTTCTGGTTACTCTTTATCTTTTTCGACGTTATTACGCTTACGTTTATGCGGATCAAGCTCACGGCAGCGCAGACGAATATTCAATGGCGTGACTTCAATCACTTCATCTTCGCGAATCCATTCCATCGCCTGCTCAAGTGTCATCGTCTTAATCGGCGTTAATTTAATCGCCTCATCTGTGCCCGAAGCGCGAACGTTAGTGAGCTTTTTCTCTCGAGAAATATTCACCACTAAGTCATTGTCCTTGGCGTGCTCGCCAATGATCATGCCTTCGTAAGTCTCTGTTCCTGGCAAGACGAAAATGCGGCCGCGTTCTTCTAAGTTCCAAATCGCATATGCGACAGTCTTGCCTTTGCGATCGGCAATCATCGAGCCGTTAATACGGTGAGAAATTTCGCCTTTAAACGGCTCGAATCCAGCAAATTCGGCATTTAAGAGTCCAAGACCGCGCGTATCAGTCAAAAATTCGTTGCGATAACCGATCAAACCACGCGACGGAATTGAAAACTCCAAGCGAACCCGGCCTGAGCCCTTGTTTGACATATTGGTCATCACACCTTTACGCAAGCCCAGCTTTTCCGTCACGATGCCAACCGATGCTTCCGGAACGTCGATCACCGCTTTTTCCATCGGCTCAAGCTTTTGACCATTTTCAGTTTTGAAAACAACCTGAGGCTTACCAATGGTCATTTCAAAACCTTCACGACGCATTTGTTCAACTAAAACCGCAAGCTGAAGCTCACCGCGTCCAAAAACTTTAAACACTTCAGGACGATCAGTTAGTTCAAGGCGAATTGAGACGTTGTAACGCAATTCACGCTGCAGACGCTCGAGAATTTTTCGCGAAGTTACCTGTTTGCCCTCAAGTCCTGAAACCGGGCTATCGTTCACAGACAGCATCATACCAACCGTTGGCTCTTCAACACGCAAACGCGGCAATGGCCGAGAATCAGTCACAGAGGTGATTGAGTCTCCAATTTGAATTTCTTCGACGCCCGCCATGATACAAATATCACCAGCTGTAACTTCTTTGGCCGCCACCTGTTTCACGCCGTCGTAGTTGAAGAGAGCGCTTACTTTAATTTTTTTCTGTGCGGCTTCCTGCACGACCAGAACTTCATCGCCGACTTTAATCGTGCCGTTTCGCACTCGACCAATCGCTAAACGACCGACGTAATCGTTATAATCTATATTGGCAACCATGACCTCAAGCGGGGCATTGAGATCACCTTTAGGCGGTTGAAACTTTTCAAGAATCCAGTTGAACAAAATGCTGAGATCCGTGGTCTTCACTTCAGGATCAAGTGTGGCATAGCCCTCACGAGCAACAGCGTAAACCACCGGAAAGTCCGCTTGTTCTTCAGTCGCATCGAGATCGATAAAAAGGTCAAAAATTTCATTCAAAACTTCGTTGATGCGCGCATCGGGCCGGTCGATTTTATTAATACAAACGATAACCTTGATGTTCTGCTCAAGCGCTTTTTTCAAAACGAAGCGCGTCTGCGGCAGAGGGCCTTCACTCGCATCGACCAACAAAAATGCTCCATCAACCATAGACAGAGCTCGCTCCACTTCACCACCGAAATCCGAGTGCCCGGGGGTATCAACGATATTGATCTTAACGTCTTTATAAATGAACGAAGCATTTTTGGCCTGGATGGTAATACCACGCTCTTTTTCCAGATCCATGGAGTCCATGACTCGCTCAATGACATGCTCATTGATGCGAAACATCCCGCTTTGGCGCAAGAGATGATCGACTAACGTCGTTTTACCGTGATCGACGTGTGCGATAATGGCAATGTTTCGAATATTCTGAATTTCACTCATCCGTGTCCACCCATCAAAAAGGATTCTTGGCTCGTATCCGCTTGTGCGATTTGTTTAAGTTCATTGAAAAAGCCCAAGGTTAAGTCCATGGTTTCATCCAACGACTGCGTCTGAAAAATCGTTTTGCGAAATTGTGAGGAGCCAGGATACCCCGAAGAGTACCACGATGCAAACTTCTTCAGCTGCAGCATTGTCACCTTTGGTTCCGAACTTTGCTCAAACGTCGCCCGCAGATTATGAAATAATCCGATAAAATCTCGGTCAAGATTATGTTCAGACTGTTGTTTCTCTCGAGAATTCTGCCACATTGCCTGGGCCTCTTGGAAAATCCATGGATTTTTTAAACAACCGCGGCCAATCATCACTCCGTCGCACTCTGTTTCGCGGAGACGCTGTACTGCGGTATCGGCATTGAGAATATCGCCGTTACCCAAAATCGGAATTTTGCTCTGCGCTTTGACTTGGGCGATGTACTCCCAATCCGCCAGCCCCGAATAAGCCGCGGCACGTGTGCGCCCATGGATTGCCACCCAAGTCAGGCCTTCATTATAGGCAATTTCTGCAACCTTCTCGGCATTTCGAGACGACTCGTCCCATCCTGTCCGAATTTTGACAGTAACTGGAATTGAAACGGCCGACTTCACCGCGCGAAAAACCTGCTCCACCATCGGCAAATCTTTAAGGATCGCCGATCCAGCACCTTTTTTAACCACTTTCGGAACCGGGCAACCAAAATTCAAATCAACGAAATCGGCACCCATTTCCTCAACGACTTTGGCACCGAGAGCTAAAACTTCAGGAGTTTCACCAAAGAGCTGAATGCCGACTGGCCGCTGAATCGCTTCATCAAACTCCATCAGCTTTAAAGTGCGTGGACTTTTGTATTCAATACCGTGAGCCGACACCAATTCAGTGATCACGACACCGCACCCCATTTCGCGCATAAAGGTGCGAAAGCTGCGATCCGTGATTCCGGCCATCGGTGCCAGCACAAATGGGTTCTGTTTTAGGTGTTCCAGTAGATTCATCAATCCTCAAAACGCAGCAAAAACCACAACGCATTGCAAATAGGCTAAGTTTTTGCATACTTCTGATACCTTCTACCTTGCTCTGACGCAAGCCTCAATGCAAAATAGTGCCGGCGTCGCGATGGTTTGTCATTTCCACGCCGGCACTAGTACTCTGACAGGAAAGTTTGTAGCTGTTTTGCGACGTGGATTTTGAATCAGACCGAGGCGGGAGGAGGAACGGCTAGCCAACGGCGCTAACTG